>CAYUIY010000132.1:0-2299 GCA_964444915.1 uncultured Dysgonomonadaceae bacterium | reverse complement strand
TGTTATTCTACTTCATCGTTCCAAGTCTTCCCGGATGGGCAACTAAAAATTGGCTCCCCACATTATTTACAAAAAATCTGGGCATCCCCATGACAAAGGCAGGACCGATGGCAACAATTTCCATTGCCGTCGCATCTCTTATTGGCGTTTTTATTGGCGGACCTCTATCTGACCGATGGGTACTCAAAAACATCAAAGGCCGCATCTACACAAGTGCTATTGGATTAACCCTCACTGTGCCCTCACTCATACTCTTGGGTTTTGGGCATACCTATACAAGTCTCATTTGTTCAGCCTTTTTGTTTGGAATAGGTTACGGAATGTTCGACGCCAACAACATGCCCATTCTTTGCCAAATTATCTCTCCCAAATATCGGGCAACAGCCTACGGTATAATGAACATGATGGGAGTTTTTGGAGGATATGCCGTTACAATATTACTTGGAGCTTCTACCGACAAAGGAAGTTTAGGCACTGATTTTAGCAAATTGGCTTTTTTGGTTTTACTTGCAGTTATTATGGTACTGCTTTTCTTGAAGCCTAAAGAAGAGTATACTTACACGGAAGAAAATAACATTTAACTTAATAAATCAACACATAAAAAATTACATTATGAATTTCGAAAAAATAAAAGGATTGATTGTTGCTCCATTTACGCCATTCAATAAAAAAGGCGAAATTGATTTAAGCCCGATAGGGGATTATGCAACGATGTTACAAAAAAACGGATTAATAGGAGTATTTATCAACGGGTCTTCGGGTGAAGGTTACATGATGACTGTTGAAGAGCGTATAAAACTGGCAGAAAAATGGATATCTGTGGTAGATAAGGAATTCAAGGTTATCGTTCATGTCGGATCAACATGCATAAAAGACAGCTATAAAATGGCACAACATGCTGCTGAAATCGGAGCATTCGGTATAGGTGCTATGGCTTCACCTTTCCCAAAAGCCGGACGCGTTGAAGAACTTGTGAAATATTGCGAAGAAATTGCATGTGCCGCTCCTTCCCTGCCCTTCTATTTTTATCATATTCCTGCTTTGAGTGGTGTATACTTACCAATGTTGCCCTTCTTGAAAGCAGCAGAAGACAGGATTCCAAATCTGGCAGGGATCAAATATACCTACGAAAGTTTATATGAATATAACCAATGCATGTTATATAAAAATGGTAAATTCGACATGTTGCACGGACAAGATGAAACCATCCTTTCTGCACTAGTCATGGGGGGAGCGCAAGGGGGAATTAGCGGCACAGGAAACTACATCGGTAAAGTACTGGTGGGTGTAATAAACGAATTCAATAAAGGCAATATTGAAAAAGCACGTGAATTACAAAATTACGCCCAAAAAGTCATTAATGTAATTGTAAATTATCGAGGAAACATCGTTGGAGGGAAACGCATTATGAAATTAATCGGCATTGACCTAGGCATTAACCGCACGCCATTTCAAAATATATCGGATGAAGAAGAAAATTCTCTGAAGAAAGAATTGGAAGCAATAAATTTCTTTGAGCATTGCAATAAGTTTTAGTACAATCTGATCTTGGGATAAAAATTTCTAAACCAAAAGAAAAGGATTGACACCTTGAGCAAAAAAACAGTGAAACATTTTGCCAATTCATTTGAAAATAATATCTTTGCATAGGGAAGTTGAAAGGGAAGCAGAAATCACGGCTTCCTTTTTTATTCATTATCCATAAATGATCGATAAGAACGAACTGAGCAAAATTGTAGAAGCCTACCTGGAAGGAAAATCCAATTACCTGGTTGAGGTGAAGATAGCTCCAGGAAACATCATTACTGTAGAGATAGATAACGATGAGGGTGTCAATATTGATGATTGCGTGGCATTGAGCCAACATATTGAATCGAAACTCGACCGCAATGTAGAAGACTTTGAACTCACCGTTACATCAGTCGGGTTGACAGC
This sequence comes from uncultured Dysgonomonadaceae bacterium, assembly GCA_964444915.1. Taxonomy (GTDB): domain Bacteria; phylum Bacteroidota; class Bacteroidia; order Bacteroidales; family Dysgonomonadaceae; genus Anaerorudis. The sequence goes on along the minus strand of CAYUIY010000132.1, from coordinate 364 downwards.
ACCGTTTAAAACGTTGCGTCAATACAAGAAATTTGAAGGCAAGGAAGTAGAAGTTCTTACAAAAAAAGGCGATAAATTGAGAGGTATCCTGAAATCAGCCGATGAAGACAGGTTTACAATAACTGTTACAAAAAAAATCAAACAAGAAGGGGTTAAACGTAAAACCGAAATACAAGAAGAATTACCGTTTGCATACGACGAAATCAAGTATACAAAATATCATCTTCGCTTCAAATAGCGCTGTTTCAGTGATCAACTTTTTTTATCGAAAATAAAAAGTAAATAATAAAAAATATCTAATTTTGAAATTATTAGAAAACAATCCATGGGCAAAAAGAAAGAGACCATAAGCCTTGTAGATACT
>CAYUIY010000131.1:0-2301 GCA_964444915.1 uncultured Dysgonomonadaceae bacterium | reverse complement strand
TGTTATTCTACTTCATCGTTCCAAGTCTTCCCGGATGGGCAACTAAAAATTGGCTTCCCACATTATTTTCAAAAAACCTGGGCATCCCCATGACAATGGCAGGACCAATGGCAACGATTTCCATTGCCGTCGCATCTCTCATCGGCGTTTTTATTGGCGGACCTCTATCTGACCGATGGGTGCTCAAAAACATCAAAGGCCGCATCTACACGAGTGCTATCGGATTAACACTGACTGTACCCTCACTCATACTCTTGGGCTTTGGGCACACCTATACAAGTCTCATTTGTTCAGCCTTTTTGTTTGGAATAGGTTATGGAATGTTCGACGCCAACAATATGCCCATTCTTTGTCAAATCATCTCTCCCAAATATCGGGCAACAGCCTACGGTATAATGAACATGATGGGAGTTTTTGGAGGATATGCCGTTACAATATTACTTGGAGCTTCTACCGACAAAGGAAGTTTAGGCACTGATTTTAGCAAATTGGCTTTTTTGGTTTTACTTGCAGTTATTATGGTACTGCTTTTCTTGAAGCCTAAAGAAGAGTATACTTACACGGAAGAAAATAACATTTAACTTAATAAATCAACACATAAAAAATTACATTATGAATTTCGAAAAAATAAAAGGATTGATTGTTGCTCCATTTACGCCATTCAATAAAAAAGGCGAAATTGATTTAAGCCCGATAGGGGATTATGCAACGATGTTACAAAAAAACGGATTAATAGGAGTATTTATCAACGGGTCTTCGGGTGAAGGTTACATGATGACTGTTGAAGAGCGTATAAAACTGGCAGAAAAATGGATATCTGTGGTAGATAAGGAATTCAAGGTTATCGTTCATGTCGGATCAACATGCATAAAAGACAGCTATAAAATGGCACAACATGCTGCTGAAATCGGAGCATTCGGTATAGGTGCTATGGCTTCACCTTTCCCAAAAGCCGGACGCGTTGAAGAACTTGTGAAATATTGCGAAGAAATTGCATGTGCCGCTCCTTCCCTGCCCTTCTATTTTTATCATATTCCTGCTTTGAGTGGTGTATACTTACCAATGTTGCCCTTCTTGAAAGCAGCAGAAGACAGGATTCCAAATCTGGCAGGGATTAAATATACCTATGAAAGTTTATATGAATATAACCAATGCATGCTATATAAAAATGGTAAATTCGACATGTTGCACGGGCAAGATGAAACCATTCTTTCCGCACTAGTCATGGGCGGAGCGCAAGGGGGAATTAGCGGCACCGGAAACTACATCGGTAAAGTACTGGTGGGTGTAATTAACGAATTCAATAAAGGCAATATTGAAAAAGCACGTGAATTACAAAATTACGCTCAAAAAGTCATTAATGTAATTGTAAATTATCGAGGGAACATCGTTGGAGGGAAACGCATTATGAAATTAATCGGCATTGACCTAGGCATTAACCGCACGCCATTTCAAAATATATCGGATGAAGAAGAAAATTCTCTGAAGAAAGAATTGGAAGCAATAAATTTCTTTGAGCATTGCAATAAGTTTTAGTACAATCTGATCTTGGGATAAAAATTTCTAAACCAAAAGAAAAGGATTGACACCTTGAGCAAAAAAACAGTGAAACATTTTGCCAATTCATTTGAAAATAATATCTTTGCATAGGGAAGTTGAAAGGGAAGCAGAAATCACGGCTTCCTTTTTTATTCATTATCCATAAATGATCGATAAGAACGAACTGAGCAAAATTGTAGAAGCCTACCTGGAAGGAAAATCCAATTACCTGGTTGAGGTGAAGATAGCCCCGGGAAACATTATTACTGTAGAGATCGATAACGATGAGGGGGTCAATATCGATGATTGCGTGGCATTGAGCCAACATATCGAATCGAAGTTTGACCGGAATGTAGAAGACTTTGAACTTACTGTTACATCGGTCGGTCTGACAGCACCGTTTAAAACGTTGCGTCAATACAAGAAATTTGAAGGTAAAGAGGTAGAAGTTCTTACAAAAAAAGGCGATAAATTGAGAGGTGTCCTGAAATCAGCCGATGAAGACAGATTTACGATAACTGTTACAAAAAAAATCAAACAGGAAGGGGTTAAACGTAAAACTGAAATACAAGAAGATATGCCGTTTGCATACGACGAAATCAAGTATACAAAATATCATCTTCGCTTCAAATAGGGCCGTTTCGGTGATCCATACTTTTTATCGAGAACAAAATCAATCAACAAAAACGAATACATAATTTTGAAAATATTAGAAAACAATCCATGGGCAAAAAGAAAGAGACCATAAGCCTTGTAGATACT
>CAYUIY010000130.1:0-3399 GCA_964444915.1 uncultured Dysgonomonadaceae bacterium | reverse complement strand
TTGCCGAATTAGGAATCCGGATGGTAAATGGTATGCAGCGCGATTATCAGGTTGCTTCTACCGGAAAACATTTCATAGCTTATAGCAACAATAAAGGCGCACGAGAAGGAATGGCACGTGTCGATCCGCAAATGTCTCCCAGGGAATTAGAATATGTACACGCATATCCTTGGACGCGTGTTATTTCCGAGGCGGGAATGTTGGGAGCAATGTGTTCGTATAACGATTATGATGGTTTTCCTATTCAGGGTAGTTATTATTGGTTGACACAGCGTTTGAGGAAACAGATGGGATTTAAGGGATACACTGTATCCGATAGCGACGCTGTGGAGTACCTTTTCTCGAAACATAATACGGCAAAAGATATGAAGGATGCCGTATATCAAGCTGTTATGGCGGGATTGAATGTACGCTGTACGTTTCGGTCTCCGGATTCGTTTGTGCTGCCGTTGCGTGAACTTGTGAATGAAGGAGCTATCCCGATGGATGTAATCGATGACAGAGTACGGGATATTTTGCGGGTGAAATTTTTAGTAGGTTTGTTTGATCATCCTTATCAAGAAGATTTAGCTGCAGCAGATTCAGAAGTGAATAGTTTGGAAAATCAGGCGGTTGCTTTGCAGGCTTCGCGCGAATCGTTGGTTCTTTTGAAAAATAAGGACAAGTTGCTTCCTCTCGATATAAAACAGATAAAAAATATTGCGGTATCGGGACCCAATGCCGATGACGTTTCGTATGCATTAACACATTACGGTCCGTTGGCTGTAGATGTGGTTTCTGTGTTGGAAGGCATAAAAAATAAAGTAGGAAATGAGGTAAACGTTTTTTATTCTAAAGGATGTGATATTGTGGATGATCATTGGCCCGATTCGGAAATCATTGAATATCCTTTAACCGAAGATGAGCAAAAAGAAATCGACAAAGCCGTTGCCGATGCCGAAAAAAGCGATGTAGCCATTGTTGTATTGGGCGAAAATCCAAGAACTTCGGGAGAAAACAGATCCCGCACGTCGTTGGATTTGCCGGGACGTCAATTGCAATTGTTAAAGGCAATTCATGAAACCGGTAAACCGGTAATATTGATTCTCATTAATGGACGTCCGTTATCCATTAATTGGGCCGATCGCAACATTCCTGCCATTATCGAAGCGTGGTATCCCGGATCTCAAGGGGGAACCGCCATAGCAGATGTATTGTTTGGAGACTATAATCCCGGAGGGAAACTCACCGTTACTTTTCCTAAAACAGTCGGACAAATTCCTTTTAATTTCCCCGCTAAACCCTTTTCACAAGTTGATGCCGGAAAGGTTATGGGATTAAAGGGGGATATGGCCGGTATAAATGGCGCTTTGTATCCTTTTGGCTACGGATTAAGTTATACGAGTTTCGAATATTCCGATTTGGTTCTATCGTCCAAAGCAATTACCGATAAAGAAAATTTGACGGTAAGCTGTAAGGTGAAAAATACGGGTGAATATGCCGGAGATGAGATTGTTCAGCTTTATGTTCGCGATTTGGTCAGTTCGGTAACAACGTATGAAAAAAATTTGGTCGGATTTGAAAGGATACATCTTTTGCCCGGAGAAGAGAAAGAAGTTACCTTTGTGATTCAACCTCGCGATTTGCAACTTTATAATATCGATGAAGAGTGGGTCGTTGAACCCGGTGATTTTAGAGTAATGGTAGGGGCATCTTCAGAGGATATCCGTCTAAAAGATATTTTTACTGTGGTGGAAAATGGGCAAACAACAAGTAAAAACGTGCAAAAGAGCGAAGAGCTTCGTGTAGTATCTACTCCGTTTTCTTCTACAGCCAAGAATGTTATCGACAATGACTTTTCTACTTATTGGGAGGGAAAGAAGAACGATTGTTTAACCTTTCCTATAAACTCTCAAGAGGCAATTGATCATATTGATATTGTTTGGCATGAAGGAACCGACTTGAATTCGACTTTTGAAATTCAACTCTCGAGTGGTGGTGGACAATTTTTGACGGTTTATAAAGGTAAACCAAGCAGGATAAATGTTCCGGAAAAATATACTTTTAAAGAATCGATGGCCACCGATTTGAGAATAATAGTAGGTTCGGGAGTCTTAAAAATTGCTGAAGTATATATAAATAGATGATAAATAAAAGATCTTTAATGGCATTGGCTGTTGCGCCCCTAATTGAGGCATCGGCGCAACAGGGTGTTTATGCCGATCGACGCCCCAATATCGTTCTTTTCATGGTTGACGATATGGGATGGCAAGATACTTCGCTGCCTTTTTGGGTTGGAAAAACGCCTCTTAACCGACGTTACCATACTCCCAATATGGAGCGGCTGGCTTCTGATGGGATGATGTTTACTCAAGCATACGCATGCAGTGTGAGCTCGCCTTCTCGGGTAAGTCTGATGAGTGGGATGAATGCGGCACGTCATCGGGTTACCAATTGGACATTGGAAAAGGATGCCTCCACCGACCGTAAGAGCCCTGTGCTCGATTTTCCCGCGTGGAATGTAAACGGGATATGTCAGGTCGACAACATTCCTTACACGTATTGCATCACCTCGCTACCCCAACTATTGAAAGATGCCGGTTATCATACCATTCATTGTGGTAAAGCGCACTGGGGGGCTGTTGACACGCCGGGAGAGAATCCCCATCATTTCGGTTTTGAAGTCAATATTGCGGGCCATGCAGGAGGAGGCGTCGCGAGTTATTTGGGAACAAACAATTTTGGGAATCGTACCGATGGGAAGCCATCACCGTTACAAGCTGTTCCCGGATTAAAAGAGTATTGGGGAAAAGATATTTTTTTGACCGAAGCATTGACGCTTGAAGCCCTGAAAGCCTTGGATAAGGCTAAGAATCTGGGGCAGCCGTTTTATTTATACCTATCGCACTATGCGGTTCATATTCCCATTGATCGTGACAAGCGTTTTTATTCTAAATACCTCGAAGCCGGTCTTTCGGAGAAAGAAGCAGCCTACGCAGCGTTGCTTGAAGGGATGGATAAAAGTTTGGGAGATGTCCTGGATTGGCTGGAAAAGAATGGGGAAGATAAGAACACTGTTATTATTTTCATGTCAGACAATGGCGGTTTTTCTACCGATACGGCATGGCGCGACCCACCTTTACACACCCAGAATGCTCCGCTCAACAGCGGAAAAGGATCGGCTTACGAAGGGGGTATACGTGTGCCAATGATCGTTAAATGGCCGGGAACGGTAAAACCCGGAACAACATGCGGAAGTTATCTTATCATCGAGGATTTCTTTCCTACGATATTGGAAATGGCCGGGATAAGGAATTACAAAACGGTTCAGCCTATAGACGGTAAAAGTTTTGTACCTCTTTTGAAGGGAACGGGCGACCCAAGCAAAGGGCGAAACTTGTATTGGAATTATCCGAATTT
>CAYUIY010000129.1:0-3974 GCA_964444915.1 uncultured Dysgonomonadaceae bacterium | reverse complement strand
CGCGAATTGCAAACTCCCGAAGGAGGCTGGAGTTGGTTTAAAGATTTTCGCCCAAACCGGAGTATCACGCAATATATTCTTTACGGGTTCAGTCAATTGCAGGAGCTAAAGGCAATCGAGTTTATCGATGAGATCCGCACGTTGCAGAAAAAAGCCCTTTCGTATATCGATTCCGAAGCATTGCGAAGTTTCGATCAATTGAAAAAGCAGGATAAGAATTGGAGAAATATCAAAATTATTTCCACGCCCGATTTGGAATATTTATATGTTCGATCGGCGTATCCGCAGTATGCATTGAGCAAAGAGGTACAAGAAATGGTGAATTTTTATACGGCGTCATTGGTAAGTAACTGGACAAAATACGGTTTGTATGAGCGTTCACTTATTGCTGTACTGATGTCACGTTGGGGCAAGCAGTCTGTGGTGACCGATATTCTGAATTCATTTCGTGAACATGCTACGGTTAACAATGAAATGGGAATGTTTTGGGCAAACAACCGCAGCAATGTGTTTATGTCGCAGTCGGCCGTTTCAGTACATACGTTTATTATGGATGCATTTCGTATTGGTGGTGCAAAATCCGGTGAAATGGATAATATGAAACGTTGGCTTTTAAAACAGAAACAAACGGAGATGTGGGAATCTACTCATGCTACAGCCGATGCAATATTTGCATTGCTGAGTACGGGCGGCGACTGGTTTTCTTCCGATGAAAAAACCATTATCAAGATAGGTGGAGAAGTTATAGAACCCGAAAATAAAGAACAAGGCACAGGTTATTTCAAGAAATCGTGGAATGGGTCGGAAATTAAACCTGATATGGGGAAGGTGCAAGTTGTACATCAAGGGAATGCGCCTGCATGGGGTGCATTGTATTGGCAGTATTTTGAGGATATCGATAAAATAGCTAAAAGCGATGCATCGCTTGATGTAGAAAAGGTATTGTTTATTGAACAAACAGGAGTATCGGGAAAAGAACTTGTTCCTGTTACAGAGAACCATCCTTTAAAAGTAGGAGATAAGGTAATTGTTCGGCTTACCGTTCGCACCGATCGTGATATCGAGTTTGTGCACTTGAAAGATTTGCGTGCGGCATGTTTCGAGCCGATTGAACAGATTTCGGATACGCGTTGGCAGGGAAGAACCCTTTATTACCAAACTTCGAAAGATGCTTCCACACATTTCTATTTTGATCATTTGCCGCGAGGTACTTATGTTTTTGAATACGGAGTTTATGTTACCGGATCGGGCAGTTATTCGGATGGAATAGCAACCATCCAATGTCTGTATGCTCCTGAATTTACTTCACATACCGCCGGAATAAGAATTAATGTTAAAGAATAACAATGTTTAAACTTATTGTCTATTTTTGTATCATAGGATAATGTAAGAAAGGAATGTTTAATAAAATGAGATAGACGGATGAAAAAGTTGGGTTTGTTATTATTGATAGGCGGTATTTTGACGGGAGGATTAGCTTTTGTGCAATCCAAACCCGAAGCTAAATTCGATAAGACTGTACATGATTTTGGTTCAATCAAAGAAGAATTAGGGGCTGTAACCACGATGTTTGAATTCACTAATGTGGGATCAAGTCCACTTATTATTCAACGGGTTTCGGCATCATGTGGCTGCACAACTCCAAGTTATCCACGCGAACCTATCTTACCGGGTAAGAAAGGTGCAATTACGGTGAAATATTCTACGGTTGCTCGTCCGGGTTCTTTCAACAAAACAATTGCCGTATATACCAATGTTCCCGATACAATTTATGTGTTAACTATTAAAGGGAATGTAATTCCAAAAAGATAACAAATACTTTTTGTGATTTAGGTAATATAAGCCGAATGGCGTATCTTTGCAAAGAGAGAATGCTATTTGGTTTTTTAGGTTTTTATAAAGCAGATTTTATGGAACATCCCGAGAATGATCCCAGATACAAAGGATTAAGCGTGAACAGAGGCATTGATCAGCCCCCGAGTATAAATCCCTATTTGCAGAAAAGAGCAAAACGTCGTCGATATACAGTAGATGAGTATGTTGAAGGAATATTAGCAGGGAATATACCCATATTGAGTCAAGCGGTTACCTTAATAGAAAGCTCAAGGCCTGAACATGAAGAGATGGCTCAAGCCATCATTGAGAAATGTTTACCACATTCAGGAAATTCCATCCGGGTGGGTATCACCGGCGTTCCGGGTGCAGGGAAAAGTACTTCCATCGATGCTTTTGGTATGCATTTGATTAACAAGGGGAATAAAGTGGCTGTTCTTGCTATTGATCCTTCGAGTGAACGATCAAAAGGGAGCATTTTGGGAGATAAGACACGTATGCAAAAACTTTCCGTTCATCCGAATGCTTTTATTCGTCCTTCCCCTTCAGCAGGGTCCTTGGGCGGTGTTGCGCGCAAAACGCGTGAAACCATTATTCTTTGTGAAGCAGCAGGATTTAACTATGTTTTTGTGGAAACTGTAGGCGTGGGACAGTCGGAAACTGCGGTGCATTCGATGGTCGATTTCTTTTTGTTGATACAGATTTCCGGGGCGGGCGATGAGTTACAGGGTATTAAACGCGGAATAATGGAAATGGCCGACGGCATTGTTATTAATAAGGCTGATGGAGATAATATAGAAAAAGCGAAGATGGCTCAACGTCAACTGCAAAATGCATTGCATCTCTTTCCACTTCCCGAATCGGGATGGGCTCCGCGTGTGTTGACTTATTCTGCCTATTATAATATCGGGATTGAGGAAATTTGGGATATGATTCACGAGTACATCGATTTTGTAAAGCAAAATGGTTATTTTGAGCGTCGACGAAACGAACAAGCTAAATATTGGATGTATGAGACTATCGACGAACAGTTGAAGAATCATTTTTATCGTAATCCGGTTATTGAAGAACTCATGCCACGATTAGAAAAAGAAGTATTATCTGCACAGAAAACTTCTTTTGCAGCGGCTAAGGAAGCGTTGGATATGTATTATGCTTTGCAAAAAAGATAAATTTCTTTTTTCTTTTATGGATGTTTTCTCGTTTATCATATTTTTAAAAATTGTTTTTGTGTTTTTTTGAAAGAATAGAGAATTTATTTACTTTTGTGCTGCCAAAACATGGTTAGCATTTAAGAATGGATTTACCTAACGGCGCACTCTTCTAACGGTTAGGAATCCTGCTTCTCACGCAGGCAATAGCGGTTCGATTCCGCTGTGCGCTACTTTCTTTAAAATATTTTACCACATGGTTGATTCTTCAATAGAGAAACATAAAACTTCCACTCAAATATCAGTTGTAATCAATACTTATAATGCCGAAAAATATTTGGAGAAGGTACTGGATTCGGTGAAACAGTTTGACGAGATTGTTATCTGTGATATGTTCAGTACAGACAGAACGTTGGAAATAGCTAAAAAATATAATTGTCGAATAGTTTTTCATAAAAAAGAACCCTTTGTTGAGCCTGCTCGTAATTTTGCAATTCAATCGGCATCGTATGAATGGGTATTGTTAGTTGATGCTGATGAAGTGATATCCGATGAACTACGTCGATATTTATATGAATTCGTTCAGAATGCCAAAGAAGATGTAATGGGTCTAAAGATTCCGAGAAGGAATTTTTTCATGGGTCGATTTATGCATGGGACATATCCCGACCATATCCTTCGTTTTTTTAGGAAAAATAAAATTGTGTGGCCTTCTGAAATTCACTTACAACCCCAAGTGGACGGAATAATAAAAATACCGGCTAAACATAGGGAGTTGGCAATTCTACATCTTGCCGACGAAAGTATAGAAGAGTTGATAACCAAAATGAATATATATACTACAGGTGAAATCCCAAAAAGGAAAGATAAGGGAATAAAATTTGTCTCTTTATTTACCAAACCTTCTTTTACCTTTTTTAAAATATACATCCTTAAAGGCGGGTTCAGAGATGGCAAACCCGGATTTATTCATGCATGTTTCAAAGGGAT
>CAYUIY010000128.1:0-4023 GCA_964444915.1 uncultured Dysgonomonadaceae bacterium | reverse complement strand
ATGCCGTCTTTCCAAAGCTTGTTTTTCCACTCGGGAGTTGGAAGATCATCGGGCAAAACCCGTTTGTAACCATATAAAGTTACCATTTGACAGGTTTTTTCATCAAGATTCATTTGTCCCAACAGATCTTCTATTCGATCATTTATATCGGCTTTTGGATTTTCATATACATCCATTTTTCCGTTTTTATTGAAATCGATCCACCCTTTTTTGTAAATCGCTTTATTTTTAAGAACATATTTGCTTGGAATCTTTGGAATATCTTGAGCGTAAGCCATATGCAATAATATTCCGCTTAAAATGAAAACAACTGAAATTTTTACTTTTCCCATGTTTTTATACTTACTATGTAGTGATTAAATATTGGTGTTTTATTTCGAACAAAATTACTTTACAGGTTCACACGTATTTTGAGGAGAGAAAGGGTCATAGTAATAAATATTATCTTCCCCATAAAGTTTTAAATGTTCTCTCAAACGTTTGTTGAAATGATCAAAATTTTTATTCCTATCTTCTGTCCATCCGGCTTCGGCCAATGCTGCTATACGGGGGAACAACATAAAGTCGAGACGCTGTGGAGTAACAATCGTTTCTGTCCAAACATTCGCTTGGATACCCAAAATATTCGCATTTGCCGGATATGACACGGGAACACTTTTGTGATTAAAAGCATATACTTTGTCTATTGAACTGAAATCTCCGCTCCAAGTACGCCCCTGTTTGTGCGAAGCATCTTGGATAAAGTCGAAATATAGAGGAATTCTTGGACATAAAACCACAGGAAACCCTTTATCCACCGCTTTTTGAAGCTGAGACGGTTTGTCGTGTCTCCAGAAAAAAACAATGGTCTTATCGGTGGGAAGATCCGATTCTGCAACTTCATCCCAAGCAGCAATCTTATTATTCATCACAATTACGGAATCGGCCATCCTTTCCAGAAAATAATTTTCCACGTCTTTCAAGTTGGTTATATTTTCTCTTTTCATTAATGCCTGAATACTTCTGTCCGATTTCCAGTTTTCATTCCCAAAATGCACCTCATCTCCTCCCAAATGAATAATTTGCGAAGGGAACAAGGCATCAACCTCTTTCAAGACATGGGTTAAAAAAGTATATACACTGTCCTTGCCCGGATTGAAAGTAAAATGAGGGTACCGTTCGGAGCCGCCGCCGCTGAATTCGGGATAAGCTCTGTTAGCCGCAGCAGCATGTCCCGGCATATCTATTTCGGGTATAACTTCAATATTCCTTTCTTTTGCGTATCGAACGATTTCTTTGATCTCTTCCTGTGTATAAAATTCCGCTTTTGTATAAGGATGAGTATGATTTCCTATACCTCCTATGTATCCCAGCTTTGGGTATCTCTTAATTTCGATCCTCCACCCCGGAGCATCGGTCAGATGCCAATGAAAGCGATTCAATTTATACATTGCCATCCAATCGAGCAACTGCTTCACTTTTTCTTTTCCAAAAAAATGACGAGACTCATCCAACATTAAACCCCTCCATGCATAAAGAGGTTCATCCGATATGTTCAGGCAATCGATTTCGACGAGATGATTTTCTCTTTTTTCGGAAAACTTTGCCAACTGTACCAAAGAAACAATCCCGTAAAAAATTCCCTTAGCGGTTGATGCTTCTATTACAGTCTCTTGAGCATTCATTTTTATAGAATAAGATTCTTCGCTCTTGACATCCTTATTCTTTTTTTGAGGCAGCAATTTTAAAATGATCGTTGTCGGATAAGACTCCAAATCCGTATTTGACCCAACCACGGTGCTTATACCTACATAACGCAACAATGCTGTTTGTAAATAAGAAGCTTGGTCTGCCAATCCCGGTTCACAAATTATGTTGGTTTTATCGGTCAATTTGAAAACGGCATTCACCTCTTCGATTTTCTGTGGCAATGGGATAAGCCGGCATCCCTTTTGATTTTGTGCAATTGAGCCAATGCTTGAAAATAATGTAACAACAACAAATAATAAATATTTTTTCATTTTACAGTCGGTTTTTTATACTCTAAGTGTATATTATAAGTAATCGATTTTTAATACGGAATAATTTCATTTAAAATTCTTTCCCTATACCAAGGATCGTCTGCCTTTTTCAACAAACCGGAAAGTTCCGATAATAACATGTTTCGTACTTCAGGAAAATCATTCCAGTCGAGATTATTCATTTGATAGGGATCTTTTTCATCGTCAAAAAATAAAACATCCTCTAACTCTTTCGTTTTTTTATTGATCGTTAAAGCAAGTGTGTATTTTGATGTTTTCACACCTCGTGTCACAGGAAAATAAGATATTACTTTTCCTTCTTCATTTTTGTCTCCATCAATATTTTTAATATATAAAACGCTGTTGGGAATATCGCCTTTTACCTTATTGGTCAAAAGAGTTTTCGAAAAATCATATCCTTGCACGTCTCGAGGAATTTGTTTCCCGAAACCGCTTAATCCCAACAACGTAGGCATGATATCCGGCGAAGAAAGAAGATAATCTACCGTACGAGGAACCAATTTATCGGGATAACGAATAAGAAAGGGAACATTCATCGCTTCCGTATAAGGCAAATTTTTGGGATCCGTTGCGGCATGGCTGCACATTGTTTCCCCATGATCGGAAGAAAATACGACAATTGTATTTTTCGCTAAACCGAGTTTTTCTACAGCTTCCAATATTCTTCCGAATTCCCTGTCGACTCCCGTTACGTGAGCAAAATAAAAAGGCGCACATTTTGCCTTTCCCATGGATAAATCGACATTGGGACGAATCAGCAACTCTTGCAAAGATTTATCTTTGTATAGCTCATAATCCTCTTCGCGGCAATCGTCCAAAGAATGATAAGGCGAATGCGGAGGATTCATGCTTACTACCAAGAAAAAAGGTTTTGTTGCATCACGTTCATTATTTTTATTCTCTAAATAAGCAATTGCCACATCAGCCTCATGTTTGGGAGAATATTCGTCGATATCGTGTCGATTGCCTTTTGTATCCCAATAATGAGGGTGCTTATGAACGTCAAATGTACCATAAGAATACCAAAAATTGAATCCATGTCTTTTTTCCGGTGGAGTATACGCATCCCAAACGGGATCCCTGTTTTCCACATACTGTCCCGGATTTTGAGGATCATTCGGAGTAGGAAAATCCAAATGATATTTCCCGATATAAGCACATTCGTACCCGTTGTCGCGCAAAACGTCACTAATGGTAACCGCATCGTCTCTAAGAGAACTTATCGGCCGATCGGAATTACAATTGAGCATAGCTCCACTTTTATGGGGGTACATGCCCGTAAGAAGAGAGCCTCTGTGCGGAGTACTCAACGGACAATTACTCATTGCAGAAGTAAACACAACCGATTCTTCCGCAAAACGATTTAAATTCGGCGTTTTAACCGGATCGGCTGTAAAATTAATGAACTTTGAAAAGTGCTCGTTATGCCAAAATTCCATTGCACAATTGCGCATCTGGTCAGGGAAAACATAAATTATGTTTGGTCGAGAAGCTGTATTGGTTTGACCATGACATTGAATAAAAGGAACAATACTTATTCCCACATAAGATACCTGCTTTAAAATTTTATTTATTTTCATTGCGATGCGATATTTTTCTTTGTTTCAATTCATTTTTTGTGATATTACCTATTGAAGGTATGAATTATCAGATTCTTTTTTGATTTCACATTACTGAAATTACTTCACTTAACTTATCAGTGGGAACTATAATTAATTTAATGAAAATAACCCTCCCTTTCTATATCTTTTTTTCGTTTAAGAGCCTCTAAAAAATAATAATCGGCATAACTAAGGGGTACATCTATTTCTGAACCATGAGGAATACTTCCCACACAGTGTTTCAACAAAAAGTTCCCATTTTCGCCGATTTCACTTCGAAACTTGGAGCTTGCCAAACTAGCCATTATTTTATCTGCCCATTTCTTATAGTCTTCATTTTGAGTATGTATCGATAATTCATACAAAGCCGAAGCCATAATTGCTCCGGCAGAAGCATCACG
>CAYUIY010000127.1:0-4144 GCA_964444915.1 uncultured Dysgonomonadaceae bacterium | reverse complement strand
GATTCTGTTTAGGCTAAAATGATTTAATCTTTGGTAAAAATTATACTTGGCAATCAAACCGCTTCAAAGATATGCATTTATTTTTACCCCCCCCCCTATAATTAAAGTTAAATATTCGAAATTAAAAGTTAAACTATCCTATAATGGCGTTTTATTTCATAGACAAGACAATAATTTTTTCCTTCTTCGGAAGGAAATTTTTTAATGCCACAACACTTCATGGTTATGATAAATAAACGGCCGCGATCCGGGGCGATCTTTAACGTTTTCATGCTTTAGCAAAAACAATGCGCCTTTGGGTACGTTATGAAAAACGAGATGTTTGTTTGAACCTTTTTGTTTTGCCAACGATTTCCATCCGTTATCCCAATATTGCAATTCAAAGGCAACGTTTTCTTTCAGACCGGCTTCAAAATAAGGAGCAAACTCGATAGAGGAAATGCTGTATTCTTTACCAAGATCAATAACGATATGGTCTTCTTTCAATTCTTTTTTATATCCTGTCGAAACATATTCATCAAACATATAATCGGGAATTTCTCCATTTTCAGTTGAATCCGGGGGATGAACAAGCTTTATATTTTTTATTTTTCTCTCCGTTCCATTTTTGTCTTTATAAAAAAATGACAGGTTACTGTATGCAATTTTATGATAGGGTAGCGAAACCCGAACATATTGTAGCGGGGCATCAGATAAAGAAGGTATTTTTTTGTTGTATATTTCTATTGTATCAGGAAATACAGCCAGAGTATCCCTATCAATAAACGATAAACTTGAAGTGCTTCCGGTGATAATGGTTCCACTAATGCTGATATTGTTCCATTTATTTCCATAATGTAGGGGAGCACCGGCATAATGTTTGATATAGAGATCCTCCGTATCGGTCAGATCCTTTTCAAATCGATGTATTTCTCCGGTTGAAGTAAGTAAAAATGGCTCATCCGCATACTCTATGCTCCCATTTTTAAAATAGCAAGGCAAATACACCACATCTTTTCCCATCCCTTTAAAGGTTACTTTGTTTTTCGATATTTCTCCCCATTGAACAGGCTGCCACTCATTATAATTATATACACAGAGGTAGGCATAGTAGGTTCCTTTCGGAATATTGTTCAATGTGATGGTTACATTAACCGTATCAAAATATTCATGCGAGACGTCTTTTTTCTTAATGTTTTTAAAAAGATCAGGTATATCTTCCATTTTCACTTTTTTGTTGGTTATCGGTCCTTCAATATAATTTTTGAAGGAATGTCGGTATACTTTAGCTACCCTGAATCTTCCCCAGTCATAATCGAAAGTTTCATTGTTGTAAATACGTTTGTACTTCCATCGGTCCCGATCCCAAAAAGATTCGAATGCATAGGACTTGCCGTCTTTAATCAATACATTCCATGTATGGGAGTTATTCCTGTTTCCCCAGGCAGGAACAAAATCAACAGCCACCGCCATGCCAAGAGATGAAAAAAGCAGCGAATTATACCAGCATCGATGTTCGCATAACCCATGCCGAAGATATTCAAAAGTAGAAGCATTCGGAATGGGGATTTGTGTTCCCCAAAATTGTGAATGAGTAAGATGATGATATTGGTATAACAATGAATCGGCTTCTTCTATCATATCTTTATTTCCTTGGGTAAAATATTTTCCGTGATGTCTTTCATAAAATACTTTTCTGGCATCATCAATTATTAAACCGTTCATTCGGCGGTAGGGGAGAATATATTCACAAAATTCATCGAAAGAACAGTTTTTTGAATAAACATTTTCCTGCCACGCCTGAAAGGAAAGATCGATCTCACTTATCAGTTGTTCAGCCGAAATAGTTTCTATATCGAATTGATAAGGCAAACGAAATATTTCGGGGTGTTGATATGAAAAATTTTTCCATAAACTATCGATTTTTTTACCTCTTTCAGCATCCATTTGGTAATTATATATCTTGGCTAATGAATCGTAAGCAGCATAAAAAGGTTGACATAAATCGAGTATTTCATTGTTTCTCGAGAATGAGCCGGGCATATTTGCGATTAAAAATTCAGCTGCTTCAAGTTTTGACGGATCATTTTTATAATGATTCAGTACTTTTTGGAGTTCATATCTGTTCTCTTTTGCGAGAGACAAGCTCATTCTCAACTCTTTGTTCTGTTGGCTCTGACAACTTGAAATAGCGATATATATTATCATACTGCAGATGCCGATCCCAAAAGTAAGACGATTGAATGAAGAGATGTAGTTTACTCTTTCATATCCTTTGATGTGTTTCACCATTATATTTTTTAAACACTCTTTTTATTCACATTATTGCCGTTCTAATGCTGTAAAGATAGAAAGTTTTTTCGGAACATGGCTAATTATAGGATACCTTTCTTAAATTCATTTTTCTATGTCATTGGACTGTCGCAATATAAGCATTTTCTTGTTCATAATCTTTAATTTAACCTAAAAATAGTCATAACCAGACATTCAGGAAAATTTCAGCCTACTTTTTGACCTATAAGTCTAAAATTATTAACTCTACGCTCAAAGGATTTTGCTATGCGTTCGGGCACCGTCATGCAGCATTCCAACCTTCCTTACCGTATTATGCTTTAAAGTAAAGATGAAGATAATAAAATAGATTTTCAAACATTTCAAACCTCTTCTTAAGATCGATCACTCGACCATCCGACTTGTCTTTATCAAAGAGGAGGTCTCATTTCTTACCATATAGCAGGGTTGTTCGTAAAAAAATTCCACAGCTTTTGCATGGAATTGTTTGTAAACTGATAAAAATAATATTGGACTAATTTTTTATCGAATTACTCAAGCATACTCTCGTTGAGCGCTAAATATCCGAACTGGATCATATCGTCAAAGGCAAACAGTAACCTTTCGTTTCGTTCATCATAACAGAAATCGAGTATTTTATATCCAATATCCAACGTTTTTATATAATCACCATTAATATTGAAAACCAATAGTTTATCAGGAAAGGTATTTCCATGCATATCTCTTCCCGAATAGGAAGCTATTATTTTATCACCCTTGAAAACAACATTTTGAAAATGGTAAATCTGGATAATTTTACCATCGTTCCAGTTACTTCCATATACATTGCATTTCTTATTTCCGTCCAGGTCCATAATTGTCATAAGGTCATGATTAGCGTAACATTCAACAAAAGTTTCATGTTCTATGGATACAGCTATATTAATACGTTTTGTACGTACTTTGGGATGGGTGTATTTCATTTTCACTACCTCCCCGGTTTGCATATTCCATTTTCCCGCAGCTTCGTTATGTCCCACATTACCGGTGGGTTCTATAATCCTTGCATAACACAAGGTATCATTGATATATAGATATTCACTGGGAAATTGGATGTTGTTCAATTCTATCTTTACTTCCGGCACATAATACGGGTTATAAAGAATACTGTCAATAGGATAGGTGAATATTTTTAATTTCCCGTGATCAGAGACATAAATTTCATTTTTTTTACTATTCACCCCGATATAGCCAATATTGGCTATTTCTCCGGGCCCCTGTCCTCTTGGTATAGCACTCGATATGTATTTATATGCTGCGTTTTTGCGATCAAATAAATGCACTAACAGATCTAGGGATTTTGAATCTTTAATGATAAGGAAATTATTGACAATTGATAATCTCGCAATAGAGCCAATCATCACGTCGTCCATATCTATCTCTTTAATTTCTTCTTTAACAGCAACGATATTATCTCGATTGTTTTGATGTTTTTCCACACTCCCATTATTAGTACAACTAAAAAATAGCAGCAGCAATAAAATAAAGATATTTAGATGTTCTATTCTGTTCATAATTTATTAGGGTTATAATTGATAGTTGTCAAGTTTCACAAGGTTGTTTATGAAAACTTGATTTATTATATTGCTTCAAATTTAGGATTTTATTTTTAAACTCCCTAGGAGTTTGATTAAAAATTTCAGGTTTTAGTTCAAACCATTTTTCAACAGCTTGATACGGTGTTTTAACATTAAGTTCTCTGTAATATTGGAATTTACACTTAAAAGCGTTTCCCATACCTCACCCAAAGGCAGCCATGTTGTTTTTCTGATGCTCCTTTCACTATGTTTTGTCGAGGTGATCATCGATAAGGATTTTGTTTGGGCCAAAGTGA
>CAYUIY010000126.1:0-4235 GCA_964444915.1 uncultured Dysgonomonadaceae bacterium | reverse complement strand
ATCGTCTATCTCTGCACCATCCTCGCACCAAGGCCGTACCATCCTCGCTCCATGCTTGCATCAGGCTTGCACCTTCTTCACATAAAGTCTGCACCGGCTTCGCCTCTGCATCCCGCTCTACATGCGGTAAAGACGTAGGTTTGTTTTACATCGGTCTCACGGAATCCGATGTTGTTGTCCCTGCTTTGGAGCGAAGGAAGAGCGAAGGAAGAGCGAAGGAAGAGCGCTAAAAGGTCGGCAAAACCCATCTATCGAACAAAAACTTCGTTAAACCAAATAGCGGAAATCCTCTCTGTAGGTTGTCTTACCTGTTGAAGCGAACAAAAACTTTGTTGAGCCAAATACTCCAATACCCGAAAACGAAGGGTACGAGAAAGAAATTCGGCATTTGAAAACCGGATTAAATCGGAATGTGATTTTTCCCAAAAATGAAGTTTTAGGTGAAATTATACTTACGGGTTGATTTTACATAATGTTAAATTTATGTTTTTTGAAAAAAAGTTCGAAAATTGTTTTTATATTTGTCGATAACTTTAATTTCAATGATTAACAAAAACATGAAAGTATGAAAAGAAAAATCAATTTTCTGTTATTCCTGTTTAGTCTGAGTATGGGAATAACATTTGCCCAAACCCGTGTTACGGGTAAGGTAGTGGATGAGAATGGAGAGCCGGTTATTGGTGCGTCCATTTTGGTTAAAGGTACTACCATAGGAACTGTGACGGACATTGATGGAAATTTCATGTTGACGGTTCCTCCTGAAGGAAAGACGTTGGTAATTTCGTACGTAGGCATGCAAACCCAGGAAGTGCCTGTTGCTCCGAATGTACGGGTAGTTATGCAAACTGTGACAGAGTTGCTTGAAGAGGTAGTGGTTGTTGGATATGGAACACAGCGAAAAGAACATTTAACGGGAGCTGTATCAACCGTAGATGTCAGTAGAACACTTGAAAATCGCCCTATTACAGATGTGGGACGAGCTTTACAGGGATCAACTCCGGGTTTATCTATAACTACTACGTCTGGTGAATTGGGAGGATCGCCCCGTATTCGTGTTAGAGGCGAGATTGCTACTATTGGGGGAGGTACGGGCAATCCGCTTATTTTGGTTGATAATGTGGAAGTACCTGATTTGTCTTATGTAAATCCGGATGATATTGCTTCTATTTCAGTTTTGAAAGATGCTTCTACTACTGCAATTTATGGTGCTAGGGCTGCTTTTGGTGCAATACTTATTACCACGAAAAAGGGAATGAAAGAAGCTAAACCGAGAATTTCTTATTCGAATAATTTCTCGTGGTCTACGCCCACTAAAGTGCCTGAACACACACGAGCCGATTTAAATTTGCAGTATTCTTTTGATCAGATTAATGCACTCAGAGATTCACCTATATCCGAAACAGGACAAGTAGGATATTGGTACAATCCCGAGGTCATAAAAAAGGTAAAAGAATGGATAGATACTTATGGCGACGGCAAGAGTTTAGGTCGTGAAATGGTGGAAGGCAGGGATTTTGATTACAGAAAAAGTGGTGGGGTTTATTACTATCGCCCGTGGGATGTTTATGATATTTATTATAAAGATTGGACACCCCAACAAAACCAAAATATTCGTATAAGTGGTGGAACTGCTACTACACAATACAATTTATCTGCTGGTTTTATGGATCAAAAAGGTATATTAAAGCTTTTCGATGATTTTTATCGTCGATATAACATTTCAGGTTTCATAAGTAGTGATGTTAAAAATTGGATCACTTTACGAGGTGGTTATATGTATTCCAAAACACGTCAAGAGTCTCCATTTATATATGCTTCTGCAACCTATGATCCTATGTATTATCTTTATAGATGGCATCAAGTATATCCATATGGAACATACAAAGGACGCGAATTTAGAGGGGCCGTCAACGATTTGAAATCGGCGCGACCTGTAGAGGATGATTCTTATTTCAGTCGTTATACATTAGGAACTACCTTAAGGTTGACAAAAGGTTTGACGGTTGATTTTGATTATACATATAGCCAAACATTTGCAACGAATCATACTGTAGGGGGGTATGTGTATGGAATAAATCAATGGAGTGCGGATATATCCAGAGGATTGACTTTTGATAATTTGTATGGTCCTTACACAACAGCTACATATGATTATGCAAGATACACTTCATCTAAAAATATAAGAAACGCATACAACGGATATATAACATATGATACTAAATTCGCCGATAAACATTCATTGAAAGTTATGGGAGGAACGAATATAGAAGATGCTGAATATATTTGGATATCGGCTCGTAGAAATGGGGTATACGATTTTGATAAAGGTGAACTAAATTTAGCAGGTGGAGATCAATTGGCTTCTTCAAGCCATTCATGGTGGTCGGTAGCGGGATTTTTTGGGCGAATCAATTATGCCTTTATGGATAAATATTTATTCGAATTAAATGGTCGTTATGATGGTTCCTCAAAATTTGCTTCCGGAAAAAGGTGGGGCTTTTTCCCTTCTTTCTCAGCAGCATGGAGAGTTACCGAAGAACCCTGGATGCAGTCAGCGCAGTCTATTTTAAGTTCATTAAAATTACGAGGTTCATGGGGATCAGTTGGCAATCAAGATGTGCCATTAAATGCTTTTGTATCCACTTTGACACCTACAACTCCTTCAAGTAGCGGAAATTATTGGTTAGTAAAGGGCAATTTTGTCCCTTATATTAGCAGTGGCCCGACATTGGTAGATCCCGATTTAACATGGGAGACTGTTACTTCTTTGGATTTAGGTTTGGATGCAGGTTTTCTCAATGAAAAGTTAACATTTACTTTTGATTGGTACAAGCGGATAACTTCAGATATGCTTGCTCCAGGGGAAACAGTTCCAGCAACAGTGGGAGCTTCTGCACCACGTAGGAATTTTGGGGAGTTGGAAACTAAAGGAGTGGAAATAAGTGCTACTTATAAACATCAATTTGATAATGGTTTATTGTTAACTCTTTTCGGGCAGTTTACAGATTTTAAATCGGTAGTAACTAAATATCCTACACCTGAGGACCCTTTAATTTCAAGTACCTATTATCAAGGCAAGACCTTAGGCGAAATATGGGGTTATAAAACTGTTGGATTGTTTCAAAAAGAAGATTTTGTTTGGGAAGGCGATAAGATTAAACAAACCATCCTCCCGAACGGACTATCAAAAAATACTCATGTAGAAGGTGTTGCCACTCAATACATTCTTGAATCAGGTACCTTTAAATTTAGCCCGGGTGATGTTCGTTTTAAAGATTTAAATGGCGATGGAGAGATCAATTACGGAACAAATACTGTAGGAAACCCTGGCGATCTTACAGTGATAGGTAATAACCTTCCGCGTTATCAATATGGGTTTCAAGTTGGTGTTTCGTGGAAAGGTTTTGATGCCAATGCTTTTTTTCAAGGAGTGGGAAAAAGGAATATTTGGGCAACCGGAAACATGGTTCTTCCCGGATTTTATGGTACAGAAGCTAATTTTGCTCATACACTGGATTATTGGACACCAGATAATACACGCGCTTTTTATCCTAGACCTTTGAATTATGATCAGGCGGCTAAATGGAATTATGTATGCAATGATCGGTATCTTCTCAATGTAGCTTACTTACGTCTCAAAAGTTTGATCATTGGATATTCATTGCCTAATGATTTTTTGAACAAAGTAAATATAGAACGAGTTCGAGTATATTTTAATGGAGAAAATTTGTTCGAATTCGATAAGATGAAAGGGGTTCCGATTGATCCTGAAATGAACTGGACATCTACAACTCAAAATGATGCTCGATCATTTGGACGTAGTTATCCTTATAGGA
This sequence comes from uncultured Dysgonomonadaceae bacterium, assembly GCA_964444915.1. Taxonomy (GTDB): domain Bacteria; phylum Bacteroidota; class Bacteroidia; order Bacteroidales; family Dysgonomonadaceae; genus Anaerorudis. Next base: position 399 of record CAYUIY010000126.1, on the reverse strand, counting down.
GAACGGTTTCTTTTGGTTTACAAGTAGAATTTTAATTAACACATAAGTTATGAAAAAAATATTTTATATACCTATATTATTAGCATCGATATTTATATCGTTTGCTGCTTGTGGAGATTATCTTGACAGACCGGGTCTGGATACATTTGAGGATCCAGAGTTTTGGACCAAAGAAGATAATGTCAGATTATATGCCCAGCGTGGGTATACAGCCTATTTTACAGGTTATGGAAGCGGGTATACATGGGGTAAATTTTTTACAGGTGGGGCATGGGCTGATGAATATAGCTCATCTGCCCAATGGACGCAACAAACAGCTACTTCTGGAAATGGTTGGACTTTTACATGGGTGAGATGGGCAAACATTTTGATTGACAGGGTTAGCAAAATGGAAAATCT
>CAYUIY010000125.1:0-4542 GCA_964444915.1 uncultured Dysgonomonadaceae bacterium | reverse complement strand
TTTTAACGGTTATTTTCGTCGTTGCAATCCGTTGCATTTGCAGCTTGAATTTAGTAATTGGATTTTAATTTACCCAAAAATGGGTTTTACAAACATGTTGTGTAATTTCGCACTTGCCGGTTGAATCTACAAAATACCTCTTTTTTCATGTAATTTTGTTTTTAACTTTTGAAGCGATTCACAATAAGGATTATTCCGTTGTGAAAACATCTAGCGCCTCGCCTATCTGCGGGGCATTTTTTATTCGTTACGGAAGATTGGAGGTTTACCGGTAAGTTACTTCAAGTATATAAAACTTAATCCCTTAAAGGCAGCCATGTTGCTTGGGAGAAGTGGAATTACCGGGTTAGTGTTTTGAAACCAAATTTAAGCCGATTATAGATAGGGTTAGGGTTATTAAAAAGAAAATACGCCAAAAGTTAACGGATTCTCCCAATAAAAATATGCCGGCAAGAACCGTAAAAACTGCACCTATCCCTCCCCATACTGCATAAGCGGTACCGATTTCTATGCCGTTTTCTCCGCTTATGGCCTTAAACAGTAGAAACATACTGATTGAAACACTGACCAGAAAAGATAAAAACCACAGTATAGATTCTTTTCCCGTGGAACAGGATATTTTTTCTAAACTGAAAGCAAATGCAGCTTCAAACAAGCCTCCTATGACAAGAAATATCCAATTCATGAGATCTACTTCAACACTTTATTCAATTCGCTTTCCAATTTGGTGTAGTCTTCGATGCGGGCTACAACATCGCCTTCGCAATTGAGGATGAAGGCGGTGGGCAGATTGCGAACATTATACCGGGTGAGAAGAGGAGAGTATACCGACTGGGGATCGCGAACCGTTATCCAGGGAACATTGATAGCCGCATTTTTCCAAAAGTGCTCATCGGAATCAAATGATACTTGATAGACTTCGAATCCCTGATTTTTATAGCGTCTGTAGATATTATTGATGTGCATGTTGTGCTCGGGAGCAAAATCGGAATTATATACCGTGAAGTCCAACAATACCACTTTGCCTTTCAACGACGATAAAGCCACTTCGTTATTGTTTACGTCGGGGAGTACCACATCGGGAAGCGAAGATTCAGTTATTACAGGGATATTTTCAAACAGTTGCGCCTGCTGTTCTTGTTGCTTACGCACTTTCATTGCATTAATGGTAAAGTTGTACAGGTGTTCAGTGCGGGGTGTTTCGGGATAAAAATGCTGCCAGGAAGTGGCCACTGCTCCAAACATTACATAGTCTTTTCTATCATAAGGATCGAAGATGAGATAATTGTCAATTTTCTGGAAAACGGCATAATAGGCTGCAGCACCGGCCGGATTGCCGAGGATGATTTTAGATGCAAAGGTTTTGTATTCGTTCACCACAGAGTCGATCCGATTGAGATAGGTTACATCATCGATCAATTTTTCTTTGTGCATTTTGCTGAGTTCATCTATTTTTTTCGCCGTTAGCCGGTATTGAAGATTAATTTCTCTGATTTGATCGTTTACCGGCGAGTTTTCAACCCGAAATGTGTTGAACAGATCCTTCGCATCGCCACTCACATAAAGTTTTTCTGTCGAATCCACTGCAAAAACCGCTACCTGCTTGTTGATGCGAAGCTGATAAAATTCGGGATTTTGTGGTGCAGGTACTTTAAATTTGAATGTTCCTTTTTGATTTAATTTTACCGAATCGATCGGTTTTATTCCGCTCAATCCCAAGTGTTCCAGATAAAGTGTGTCTCCTTTTTGAACAGAAGAAAATTTCCCTAACACTTCAAACGTTTTCTTGTCGGATTTGCAGCCTGTGAGTATTCCCATCGAAGTGACTATCAGGATGAGAAATGAATATGCAATGTGTTTCATACAGAACAACAATTTATAAGTTGCAAACATAATTATTTTTTTAAGAAAACGGAAAATTCATGATCGAAAAGATAAAAACACTCCTTCAAAGAAAAGAGAGTTATTCGTCGAATTTTCAATATTATTTATATTATGAGAACGGGAGAAAATCAAAACTTTATATTAACTTTGTACAATTTTTCAGATGTAAAAATAAGTAATCAAATTATTTATGACGAATCCAATTGTAAAAAAAATTGAGTTGTCGGATGGACGTGAAATCACGATCGAAACGGGGAAATTGGCAAAACAAGCCGATGGATCTGTTACCGTTCGGATGAATAACACCGTTCTTTTGGCAACGGTTTGTGCTGCCAAAGATGCTACGCCGGGAGTCGATTTCATGCCCTTGCAGGTAGAATATCGAGAAAAGTTTGCATCTTTTGGACGTTTTCCGGGAGGATTCATGAAACGCGAAGGAAAACCTTCCGATTATGAAATTTTGGTTAGCCGGTTGGTTGACCGTGCACTCCGACCTTTGTTCCCGGATGATTATCATGCCGAAGTGTATGTGAATATTATTCTTTTCTCTTCCGATGGTGAAGATATGCCCGATGCGTTGGCAGGGTTAGCTGCTTCGGCGGCGTTGGCTGTTTCAGATATTCCTTTTAACGGACCCATTTCGGAAGCGCGTGTGGCTCGCATCGATGGAGAATTTGTGATTAACCCCACCTTCAAACAGTTAGAGAATGCCGATATCGATATTATAGTAGGAGCTACCGTTGACAATATCTTGATGGTAGAGGGCGAGATGAGTGAGGTATCGGAAGCAGAGATGCTCGAGGCCATTAAATTTGCACACGAGGAAATCAAGAAGCAATGTCGGATTCTTATGGAGCTGACCGAACTTTGCGGGAAGACCGAGAAACGCGAATATTGTCACGAAGAAAACGATGAGGAATTGCGTAAGTCCGTTTGGGATCAATGTTATCAGAAAGCGTACGATATTGCACGGTCGCAAAATGCCAATAAACGCGAACGCACAGAGGCTTTTGAAGCTATTCTGGAGGAATTTCTGGAGTCCATTCCGGAAGAGGAACGCGAAGAGAAAGCACCTTTGGTGAAAAGGTATTACTTCGAAGTGGAAAAAGAGGCGATGCGCCGTTGTATATTGGACGAAGGCAAACGGTTGGATGGAAGAACTTTTACCGAGATACGCCCCATTTGGTGCGAGGTAGATTGCCTGCCCGGAGCGCATGGTTCTGCTATTTTTACGCGCGGCGAAACCCAGTCGCTCACGACCGTTACGCTGGGAACAAAACTCGACGAGAAAATCATCGACGAAGTATTGATTCAAGGTGAAGATCGTTTTCTTTTGCACTATAATTTTCCGCCTTTTGCTACCGGAGAAGCCAGGCCGCAGCGTGGAACAGGGCGTCGTGAAATAGGTCATGGGAATCTTGCATTAAGGGCATTGAAACGGATGATCCCGAAAGATTATCCTTACGTTATCCGTGTTGTTTCGGATATTTTGGAATCCAATGGTTCTTCGTCTATGGCAACTGTTTGCGCCGGAACGTTGGCATTGATGGATGCCGGGGTACAGATTAAGAAACCGGTTTCCGGTATTGCTATGGGATTGATTTCGGAAAACAAGGGGCAGAATTATGTTGTTCTTTCCGATATTCTCGGCGATGAAGACCATCTTGGCGATATGGATTTTAAGGTGTGTGGAACGCGAGATGGAATTACAGCTACCCAGATGGATATCAAGATGGAGGGCTTATCATATGAAATTCTCGAAAAAGCATTGGCTCAGGCTAAAGCAGGAAGAGAATTTATTCTGAATAAAATGCTGGAGACGATTTCTGAGCCGCGTCCCGATCTCAAACCTAATGCGCCACGTATCGAGGTTATCGAAATTCCCAAGGAATTTATCGGAGCTGTGATCGGTCCTGGCGGAAAAATTATTCAGGGTATTCAGGAGGAAACGGGTGTTTCTATTGCTATTGAAGAGGTTGATAATAAAGGGCGTGTGGAAATTGCGGCGAACAATAAAGAGGCAATCGATGCTGCTCTGCGCAAAATCAGAAGCATTGTGGCTGTTCCGCAAGTAGGAGAGGTTTATGAAGCAACTGTCCGTTCTATCATGGTTTACGGTGCTTTCTGTGAATTCCTTCCGGGTAAAGACGGATTGCTACACATCTCGGAAGTGAGCTGGGAGCATTTGGATAAAATGGAAGATTCGGGCCTCAAAGAAGGAGATAAGATTGAAGTAAAACTGGTGGATATCGATCAAAAGACCGGTAAGTTTAGGCTTTCACGCAAAGCATTGTTGCCGCGTCCCCCGAAACGCGAACACCCCAAACAGAAAACTAAATAATAGTTGTGCAATTTATCATTGCATTTAAATTCTTTTTAGCGAATCCCGTACATAAGGATTCGTTTTTTTGTTTCTAAGAGGTGAAATCGTTTCATTTTATTATTTTTTGTACCTTTGCGCAAGTCGAATTGTAAAGTCAATTTCTCATATATTGACTTTTTTGTTTTTTATTAATGAATAAGATAGACAAACAACTTCTTTTAGGGGCTGAGGCTGTAGCACAAGCCGCTTTGGATGCAGGAATCTCGGGGGTGTATGCTTATCCGGGTACACCTTCTACCGAAATTACCGAGTACATTCAACAATCGCCCCAGGCG
>CAYUIY010000124.1:0-4714 GCA_964444915.1 uncultured Dysgonomonadaceae bacterium | reverse complement strand
TTATGGAGGAAATTCAGCAGCGGATCGAAAGAGACGAGCGGGTGCTGGTAACCACGCTGACAAAACGCATGGCGGAGGAATTGACCGATTATCTTTCGCAGCACGGTATTCGGTGCAGTTATATTCATTCGGATGTGGAAACACTTGAACGTGTGAAAATTATGGACGATTTGCGTAACGGTATTTTCGATGTTTTAGTTGGGGTGAATTTGCTTCGCGAGGGACTGGATTTGCCCGAAGTTTCGCTGGTGGCGGTACTCGATGCCGATAAAGAGGGTTTTTTGCGTTCGCATCGTTCTTTGACACAAACGGCGGGTCGTGCGGCGCGAAATGTAAACGGGAAAGTTATTTTTTATGCCGACAAAATCACCGAAAGCATGCAGGCTACCATTGACGAAACCAATCGTCGGAGAGAAAAACAGTTGAAATATAACGAAGAGCACGGCATCATTCCGCAGCAAATTAAAAAGGCAAAATCGTCGGCTCTTGCTAAACATACAGTTCCGACAATAGATCCTAAAGCTTATGTTGAGCCGGATTATTATTCGATGGTTTCCGAGTCTGCTGCACAATACGATTCGGAAGAAGGTCTGGAAAAACTGATTGAAAAAACACGCAAAGCCATGATGGCGGCAGCGAAAAGATTGGAATTTTTAGAAGCTGCCCAGTTGCGTGATCAGTTGATATTGTTGGAGTCGAAATTAAAAGAGAAGTCTGCTTCTCAATCTGCCGGAAAAGAAAAACATAAGTCTGCTATTTACAACAGGAAACACTAAATGAGATTAAGGTGGTTTGAATACCGCGAAACTCTTTACAAAACAATATTAAAAAATGGGAGGTATGAAATCGGATATTGAAATTGCACGTGAAACACCGTTAAAAAAAGTAAAAGATGTAGCCGAAAGCATTGGGATTCCACGGGATGAGGTTCACAATTACGGCCCTTTTATGGCGAAAATACCGGTTCAGCTTATCGATAGTGAGCAGATGAATAAAAGCAATCTGATCCTGGTAACGGCTATTACACCCACAAAGGCGGGGGTGGGAAAAACCACTACTTCGATTGGCCTGTCGTTGGGCTTAAACAGAATGGGGAAAAAAGCGATTGTTGCCTTACGAGAACCCTCACTCGGCCCGGTGTTCGGCATGAAAGGAGGCGCAGCAGGAGGCGGTCGTGCACAGGTGCTTCCGATGGAAAATATCAACCTGCATTTTACGGGCGATTTTCATGCCATCACTACGGCACATAATACCATTTCGGCATTATTAGATAATTATGTTTATCGTGTTCAAGGGTCGGGAAAGCAACTTAAAGAAGTGTTGTGGAAGCGTGTGCTGGATGTGAACGATAGAAATCTGCGTCATATTGTGACAGGATTGAACGGTTCTGCGAATGGAATTACGCAAGAATCGGGATTCGATATTACAGCTGCTTCGGAATTGATGGCCATTCTTTGTTTGGCAGAGAACGAGAGCGACCTACGCCGCCGCATCGAAAATATTTTATTGGGCTATACGCTCGACGGCAATCCGTTTACGGTGAAAGATTTGGGTGTTGCGGGGGCTATAACCGTATTAATGAAAGATGCCATTCATCCCAATTTGGTGCAAACTACCGAAAATACGGCGGCTTTTGTACACGGGGGACCTTTTGCCAATATTGCTCACGGTTGCAATTCTGTAGTGGCAACAAAAATGGCCATGACCTATGGCGATTATGTAATCACGGAAGCCGGTTTTGGTGCGGATTTGGGTGCCGAGAAATTTTTTAATATCAAATGTCGCAAAAGCGGCCTTCGGCCGAAGCTGACCGTTATTGTGGTTACTTCTCAGGGGTTGAAAATGCACGGGGGAACTCCCGAAAAGCAAATCAAAGAACCCGATATGGAAGGCTTGAAAAAAGGATTGGAAAATTTGGAAAAACATCTGGACAATCTGGCAGCGTTTGGACAGACGGTGGTGGTGGCCTTCAACAAATACGATTTCGACAGAGAAGAGGAAATCGATGTTGTGCGGCAGTATTGCAATGGCAAAGGGGTTCGCTTTGCTGTTAACGAGGCTTTTTACAAGGGTGGGGAAGGTGGTGTTGAATTGGCCGAAATGGTGGTAGATGCCATTGAAAACGATCCTTCGAAAGAACTGCAATTTACTTACGACGATAGGGATACCATCGATGAGAAAATCGAAAAAATTGCCGTGAATATTTATGGTGCGCGCGATGTGGTTTTTGGAGAAAAAGCAATGAAAATACTGAAAAAAATCGAAGGAACCGATCTTGAAAAAATGCCGGTGTGTATTGCCAAAACGCAATTCTCTTTCTCTGCCGATCCTAAAGCGTATGGTGTAGCCAAAAATTTTCGTTTTAAAATTAATGATATTGTCATTAATCAAGGTGCGGAATTTATTGTGGCTATTGCCGGAGAAATGATGCGTATGCCGGGTTTGCCCGCCGATCCTCAAGCAAAACGAATTGATATTGTGAACGGACAGATTGAAGGATTAAGTTGATAATAATAATTGACTTTATAACACCTGAAAAATCAATAAAAAATGAAACCGATTGTTTTAACTTTTGCATCTTTTTTTGTGGCAGTATTGTCTTTTGCCCAACATGGAACCCTTTACACAAAAGAAGACAAGGCGATTTTCGATAAATACGCTTTGTATATTGAGCCATTTCGCGATCAACCAATGGAAACAGTGATGGAAAAAACGGCCGAATTTTTTCTTGAAACGCCTTATGTGCCACACACCTTGGAAATGACCCCGGGAGAGATTTTTATTATCAATTTGCGCGAAATGGATTGCACTACTTTTGTTGAAAATGTTATTGCTTTATCGTTAACTGCAAAGTCCGATGAGCTTTCGTTCGATAAGTTCATGGACGAATTGCGTAAGATGCGTTATCGGAACGGTAATATCGATGACTATGCTTCGCGTCTGCATTATACATCCGATTGGATTTATGAAAACGAAAAGCGCGGATTGGTGAAAAATATTAGTCAGTGTTTGGGAGGAGTAAAAGAGACCAAAAGAATCAATTTTATGTCTGTTCATCGCGATGCATACCGACAGCTGAAAACCGATGACGCTATGTGGTGGAAAATTAAAGCCATGGAAGATGCGATCAATAAACGCGGCGGGTTTTATTATCTTCCTAAGCAGGAAATTGCAAAAGCTGCACCCATGATTCCCCACATGTCCCTTATTGCTTTTACGACTTCCATTGAAGGACTCGATGCTTCGCATGTGGCTTTTGCTTACCGCTTGGGCGATAAACTAACGTTTATTCATGCTTCGAGTCTCGCCGGCAAAGTAGTGATCGATGAAGAAACACTGGAGGATTATTGCGCTTCGCAAGAATCATGTACGGGTATAATGGTGGTTAAGATCAACGATTAAGATGCGTGTGCCGAAGAATTTTTGGTTGGCTGCAAAATGCGATGATATGTATCGAGATTGGTAAGCACTTCGATGGCTTTCTGATATACTTTATCTCTTTGTAACGTGTAAATCAGAACCCCTTTCTTGTAGTAATAGCGTTTTACGATTTCGTTTGCTATCAGATCTTTAATTTCATCTTTAAAAAGTTCGAGGTCGCGATCCAAATCGGGAACTAGTTTTGCTTCAAGTGCTTTAAATTCTTCGGCTGCAATATCCATATATCCTTCGAATTTCATGACTTCTTTCAGTGTTTGCATCGTTTTTGCACTCATCTGATCGTATTTGAAATCTTTCGATTTTACGAATTGCTTAAATGATTCGTAATCTGCATCGGGAAACTCAAACCGGTCGGGAGGAGCAATAGTCGGATGTTGCAAAGCCCAGTCGGTCACATAATCGAAAATGATATTTCCTACTATCAAATAGTAAGAAATTCGCCCCATTTGGTCTTCTTCAATAATAATGTCAGGTGTTATGCCTCCACCTTCACGCACCTCACGACCGGTTTTTGTATAGAAAACATGCGTAAGGCTGTCGGGTACGCGCGCCACACTGCCATCGGGATTGCGATGCGAATAATCGAGGGTTTGGATGCATCTTCCGCTGGGAATGTAATATTTTGAAGTAGTGAGTTTGATACTGCCTCCATAAGGAAGTCCGCGTGTAGTTTGCACCAACCCTTTTCCGAACGATCGGTTTCCAATGATAACAGCCCGATCCAAATCCTGAAGCGATCCGGCAACAATTTCCGATGCCGATGCCGATCCGGTATCAATAAGCACAGTAATCGGTATCAGTGTGTCGAGCGGTTGCTCGCCGGTGCGGTATACGCGGTCCCATTGTTTTACTTTTCCTTTGGTGGAAACCACTTCCTGGCCTTTGGGAACAAACAGGTTGACAATGCTGACGGCTTCTTCCAAAATACCTCCTCCGTTTCCCCGAAGATCAATGATAAGAGATTCGGCCCCTTTATTTTTTAAATCGAGGAAGGTCTTTTTAACCTCTTTGGCACTGTTTTCGGTGAAGCTTCCGAAATGAAAATAGCCGATATTTCCATTGACAACATCAGCATAGGTAACCGGGTGAATAGTGATTTTTTCGCGGATGACTTTCAAGGTAATCGGCTTGCTTTCGCCCGGTCGTTGAATTTTTACTTTTACTGTGGTTCCCGGCAAACCCCTTAATGCATTGCTTACCTCCTGTACGGTGGCTTTCCGCATATCTTTATCGTCGACTTCCAAAATAATATCGCCGGCTTTCAATCCTGCTT
>CAYUIY010000123.1:0-4741 GCA_964444915.1 uncultured Dysgonomonadaceae bacterium | reverse complement strand
ATAATATTGTGTCCGCCTGCTGCTGCTACTTCTAAGGCGCGTTTTACGTTTTCTTGTCCTTTCACATCAGAAAAATCGAATTCAAACTTCGATTGATTGTCCATAAATTCACGATAAATATCCACCTGTGTGCGTTGAAGTTTACGTTCGTCATTAAAAAACTCGACAACTTCACATATATTCTTCACACCGTAAACTTCAAAATTGTCTACTACGGCAGCTTCTTTTGCATTTTCAGAAGGAAGAATAAATCCTTTAAAGCCGCTTTCTTTCGCCATGACGGCGATAGGCAAAACGCCTTTTATTGGCAAGATGGTGCCGTCGAGAGACAGCTCGCCCATAATGAGGTAATCGTTAAACTTGTCGGATTGAATTGCTCCCGAAGCGCCCAATACTCCTATAGCTAGGGGAAGATCGTAAGCCGATCCTTCTTTTCGAATATCGGCCGGCGACATGTTTACTATAACTTGTTTTCGTGGGAACTTATATCCGTTTACCTCCAAAGCCGATACAATGCGTTCGTGGCTTTCTTTTACGGAGGCATCAGGAAGTCCTACCAGCATAAATTTAATGCCTCTGCCAACGTTTACTTCAATGGTAATGAGTGTAGCATAAATACCTTGGACAGCTGCACCAAAAACTTTAACTAACATGAAACAGATTCTTTATTTTTCTTATTCAACTCCACTTGGAAGTCCCTTTTATTGCTTGCTGCACTTCCTGCGCAGGGATGTTTCTTCTTTTAATTTTTCCATCAGGAGTAACAAGAATATTGTAAGGAACATAGCGGATATTGTAAGTCTCTACAATATCTGACGCCCAACTTTCCTTCTCTGTTATAGTAATCCAGGGAATAGAATCGTTGGAAATGGATGTAATAGGATATTTGTCGGAATCAATATAAATCGATATAAACTGAACCGAATCTTTATTCAGCTTTTCGTATTCGTTTTTCAGGGCGCAGACCTCTTCTCTCGACTCCACTCCTGTAGCAGAAAGAAAAGATAAAACCAAATATTTTCCGGTAAAATCGGTGGAACAAATGGTGTCGTTTGTTGTGTCTACCAATTGAAAATAAGGAAGATGTGATCCCTCTGCCGATAATTTTAGTTTATTACAATGGGTTTTTAAATCCTCGGTTAAAGGGAAAATCAAAGCCTCTCCTTTTAAATATCCCAATACCCGTTCTAATGTTGTCGGATTTTCGGTATCTCTGAATAAGTTATTAATAAGAATAACACTGGCAATTTTAGAAGGATTTTTTTGGATAAATTCTTCGGCTTTTTGAGTAAGCTCATGATTGAGAGAGTTTAGCCGCACAATTTTTTCATTCTCAGAGAGAATTCCATGATTGGTATTTTCCAATCGATCAATTTTCATACTATTTAGCAGTTCGGCTCGCTGTTTCAATAAAGCTTCATTTTCTTTCTTGAACAATGTCAGATCGTCATTAATATCGTTGCCGTTCACCTGAATAAGATCGGGCAAAGTTGCATCGCCTTTGAGCATTATTTTCTGACCTTTGTCAGCAAAAACAACAGCCGATGAGGTGTAATCATTAAAATAAAACGTAAAGATTGTCAATGTATCGATAAAAGTACGGTAACTGAATTGTCCTTTCTTGCTTATCCTTAAAGTATCGACGGTTAAAATATCAGTCGAAAAATGTGTTACCACAACATAAGGAGAATCAAGATTGGAAAGTTCTCCTTTTATAGTGACATTATTCTCATCTTTGCATGAGTTTAAAGATGATATAATTAGACAAAAGAGAATTATAATTCGGAACCTGCGCATATGCCTACTCGTGACAAACGTGTTTAAATTAATAAAAATCAATCGTTTATCTTCTTTTTAAAAAATTATTTTTCTATTTGTGCATTTAGTTAGGCAAAGATAAATTGATTTTTCAAATATTCAAATATTTTTTACATTTATTTAGCTGGTTTTTTAAGTTTAATTACCTAAAAAGCAACGTCGTTGTTATACATAAAATTTATTTCATTAGTTTTGCATTGAATTGAAAAGATCGATGGTAATATGCAATTTTCTGTCATTATTCCTGTTTTCAATCGTCCGGCTGAATTGGATGAACTACTGGATAGCCTTACGCGACAAACCGACCGGCAATTTGAAGTGATTATTGTGGAAGATGGTTCCGAACAAAAAAGTGACGCGATAGTGGAAAAATACAAAGACCGTTTACCGATTATTTATGTTGAAAAGCCGAACTCGGGACCGGGATTGTCGCGAAACGCCGGTGCTCGTAAAGCGCGATACGATTATTTGATTTTTTTCGATTCAGACTGCATAATTCCTGATGATTATATTCAAATCGTAAACGATTTTCTCACAAAGCAATATTATGACGCGTATGGTGGCCCGGATAGAGCACTTCCCACTTTCACGACAGTACAAAAGGCCATAAATTATGCAATGACCTCGTTTTTTACAACCGGGGGCATCCGTGGCAGTGAAAAATCGATGGAAAAATTTCATCCTCGCAGTTTCAACCTTGGGGTTTCAAAAGAGGCATTCAATGCTGTTGGAGGATTTCGCGATATGCGTTTTGGTGAAGATATCGACTTCAGCCTTCGTCTGATTGAAAATGGGTTCTCTACCACCTTGATTCCCGAGGCTTATGTGTATCACAAACGCAGAACGAATTTCAGAAAATTTTTCAAGCAGGTGTACAACTCGGGAATTGCCCGTATCAATTTATATTTGCTTCATCCTCAATCGTTGAAACCGGTACATCTGTTGCCCGCGGTTTTTGTAGTAGGCATAATCGTGTTATTGGCGCTTTCCGTTTTTTATCCCATTTTTCTGGCAATTCCTCTTGCTTACTGTTTGTTGATTTTTATGGATTCGACCATCAAAAACCGTTCGGCAAAAGTAGGACTTTACAGCGTTGTTGCTTCGTGGATTCAGATCGTTGGCTACGGAACCGGCTTTTTGTCGGCCTTTTGGAACCGACTCATTCTGAAAAGGGAGGCAGCAAACGCTTTTGAGAAAAATTTTTACGACTAAAGTTTATTCCAATTTGAAGATGCGGGTCATTAATTGCCACTTCTCGTTTGATTTCTTTCCTTCACCTGCATCCTGAAACCGATCCATGTAAGCCTCCCATTCGGCTTGACGCGGTAGCGTTGCCAATCGGTTCATATTACGCTCCCAATCGAAATCGTCTACGGTATCGACAATCATAAAGAGTTGATTCTCGTGGATATATATCTGCATATCCAAAATTCCCACTTCCTTTATTCCGGCCTGTACTTCAGGCCACACATGAGCATGTTCACGCACATAAGCCTCAATGAGTTGAGGATCGTTCTTTAGCGATAATGTTTGACAATAACGTTTCATTGTATGATTATTTTTTAACTTCGGGTAATTTGCAGTCCTGTCTGTGAAACACCCATTTCCACAAATCGGGCTTTGTCGTTGGGCGGATTTTCACGAAGTATGCGTTTTATGTTGACAGCCGCTTCGGGATCTTTGGCAATCATGTAAAGATATCCTCCGCCACCGGCTCCCGGAAGTTCCAGTCCCAACGTATAATCTTTTACCAATGCAATTATCTTTTCAATGGCAGGAGGATTTGTGCCCTTGTCGAGCCGTTGCTTTTGTTTCCATGTTTTGGCAACACACCAACCTAAGTTTTCAAATTGCCCAAGCTGAATGGTTTCGGCAGTATCCAATGCATGGAGCTTCATGTCGGCCAAAAGGGCAAGCGTTCCCGATTTATTGAGCAGCATGCCGGCAACAATATCCTCCAGAATATGTTTGGCCGTACGGGTTATGCCCGTATAATAAAGTAAATGGCAATCGCGATATTGAGGCAATGTAAACAAATCGTCGGGGAGCCAACTCGCAACAGGTTCCTGATCGAATCCTTCGTATGTGCGTAGTAATTTTACTCCATGCAACACACCGCCGTACTGGTCTTGCCATCCGCCTCCTGTGGTAAGCAGCTGCTCGAGCAAAAGAGTTTGCTTGCCTATGTCGGTTTTTGACCACTGCAGACCAAAAAAATCGGACAGTGCGCCCAAAACAGTTGCAGCCAGGATGCTGCTTGTACCCAGACCCGATCCGGCAGGAATGGCCGAGAGCAGGGTAAGTTCAATGCCGCAGCCTAACTGCCGCAGCTGTTCATGAAGTGAAGAATAGGCCTTTTCTGAAAATTGAGGAGAAAACCCGCATAAGGCAAGTGCTGCCTTTGGAATGGAAAAGGGAGAGCCTACTGCGTAGAACTGCTCCAGCGAAGAATAATCGGCAACCACTTCAGTAGCCCCCAGGTCAATGGAACGCAGGGTGATGGCAAGTTTCTCCGAAGGTTTTACATATACCTGAATAGGAGGTTGTCCATTGAGTTCAACAGCGATATTCACTACGTTGCCTCCCTCCATCAAGCAATACGGAGGTGTGTCTGTCCACCCTCCTGCCAGATCGATTCGGACAGGACTTCTTGCCCAAACGATTTGATCGGGATGTACATTGAGGTGAGGATTCATTGTTTTAAAAGCCGATGCTTCAATAAATCCTTTACGCAGTAAGGAAAAAGCTTTTTCGCGTTCTTCTTGAAACGAAAGCCCCGAGAGCTCCAGTACCCGACTGCGGAACATCCTGTTGTGCATTTGCATCAGCAGATCGCTATCTGAAGGAAGAGGAGGGGGAAGAGGTAAACGATTTTTCGCAAAAGCATGGGCTTGTTCTTCGAGATCGGTTTGATAAAAGACGC
>CAYUIY010000122.1:0-4764 GCA_964444915.1 uncultured Dysgonomonadaceae bacterium | reverse complement strand
ATCGAAAATCGTCCATCTCTTCTTCTGAATAATATTCCGTGTAAGGATCGAGTCCCGAGAGCATGTTTCTAATGGTGCCCTGTACCAAGCTGTCTACTTTTAAGCTGTCAACATAAAACATATCCAATTCTTTCAATACGGAATTGAAGATGTCGATATTTTTATTGATGTCGAAATAATGTTGATTTTTATTGGGTTGAATGGTTTGTGCCGTTAAGTTTATCCCTATAAATAAAATAAGAACTGACAAAAAATTTTTCTTCATCTGCTTGTTTTTAGTCGATTGTTTCAAATTTGAATTGTAGACTATTTTTTGTGATTTCTTGAAAAAATCGATTTTTATTTCTTAGCAAAGAAACGAATTTTTTGTGAAAATAAGGGAATGTTTTAGTTATATGTTTTTAAAATGCTTTTGGAACATCGAATATTCTGTATCTTTACGGAGTTTTATGGAAAAATTAGATTCAATAAACCGGTATTTACGTCATTTATTGCTTCCGGGAGCGGTTGGTGCGATTATTTTTTTGGCAACCTGTATTTTGGGCTCAGAACAGGTGCCGGACTTGCCTCCCTTACTTCCGTGGGATAAGATTGTTCACGCAGGTATGTTTTTTGTTTTGTCCGGCGTTTGTTATTACGATTATTATCGTCTTTTTAATGGGAACGTGAATCTAAACAAATGGATTTTTTGGTGTTTCTTAATCCCTGTGATTTATGGGGGAATTATCGAATTGCTACAACTATTTGTATTTACGTCGCGTAGTGCCGAATGGGGCGACTTTGTTGCAGACATAATCGGATCACTTTTAGCTACTATTGGTGCAGTTTACTATTTAAAATATCAAAATAAACCAAAAAAGAATTTATCTTTGTAACAAATCAATCTTTGTAACAAATCGAGAGACGAGATTACACACTTTATTTCCAAACAGAAAAATACCAAAAACAAGTTGCTATGAAATATGAAGATTTGAAAATTTTAGCTGAATTAAGAGAAAAAGGTGCTCTTACAGAAGAAGAATATCAGCGCGAAAAAGCAAAAATATTGAACGAAGAGAGAAAATCCGACACTTCCGGCAGCTTTTGCAAGCCTTTATTCGGATTGGATGAAAAAACATACCTTACGCTGATGCACATTTCGCAGCTTGCAGGATTTCTGGCGCCTTTAATCGGTTTTATAATCCCTCTTATCCTGTGGATTGCCAATAAGGATGTCAATCCTAAGGTCGATTGGCACGGCAAAAACGTAATGAATTTCATTATCAGCTTTGTTATCTATGCCGCCATCCTTTGCATTACCATTGTAGGTATCCCTCTGGCTATTGTAATAGGCATCATCTATATTGTATTTGTTATTATTGCAGCGGTTAAAGCCAACAACGGCGAAGACTGGCAATATCCGTTAACGATAAAATTTATTAAATAATAACGATGAGCGACGAATGGCTTGTAAAATATAGTGATGTAGTTCTTAACAGGGAGGAAAATACCATTTTGCGTGATGTGAATCTTACCGTAAATCGGGGAGATTTTCTCTATATAATCGGTAAGGTGGGATCGGGAAAGAGCACACTGCTTAAAAGTATGTATGCCGAAATTCCCATCGAGTCGGGCGATGCACAGGTTTTTGATTATCGTTTACAGAAGATTAAACGGAAAAATATTCCTTACTTGAGACGGAAAATCGGCATTGTTTTTCAAGATTTTCAACTGCTGATTGATCGATCGGTTGAGAAAAACTTGGAATTTGTTTTGCGGGCTACCGGATGGAAGAACAAAAGAATGATTCAGGATCGAATTCATGAAGTGTTGGTGCAAGTAGGCATGCAAAATAAAGCATATAAAATGCCCCATGAGCTTTCGGGTGGTGAGCAACAGCGGGTGGTTATTGCACGGGCACTGCTCAATTCACCTCCTCTTGTTTTGGCCGATGAACCTACCGGCAATCTCGATCCGGAGACCGGATCGCAAATTGTGGCTTTATTGCACGCAATTTCTCAAAAAGGTACTGCAGTGATGATGGCCACCCATAATTACTCGATTGTGCAGGCATTTCCTGCTAAAATTATGCGGTGCGACAACATGCGTTTGAATTCAGTATGAATCAAACAAAACAAAATTGATTGTTAGATACAATCAATTTTTTAAAGACGATAACATGAAGTAGATATTGTATCGACTTGTCCGATACAAAAATAATTAAAAATAATTAAAGTTCTCGGTTATTACAAGCTAATACGGTATTTTTGAAAACAAGCATTATTTAATACCTATACCTCAAAAGGATATAAATATTAGTCGTAATTTGAGGCAAAATCCCGGATGGAATTAATAGTTAATTAATATATATGTATAATATTTTTAGTTTTATAAAATGAGAAAAATCAATATCTTTATTTGTTTTTTATTTGCCGCATTTTCGGTTTCGAATATTTATGGGGCTCCTCCTTTAAAGTTTAAGGACAAAAAATTTAAAATTCTGCAATTCACGGATTTGCATTATCTTAATACAGAAGAGTATAAAGACAAAAACGACAGCACCCTTTCTCTGATGAAAACACTGATCGAAGAGGAAAAACCCGATTTGGTGATAATGACGGGCGATATCGTGGTATCAAAACCTTGCGGCGAGGCATGGAAGAATGTGGTGCAGCCTATGACCGAATTAAACGTACCCTTTGCCGTCACATTTGGTAATCATGATACCGAAACCGATCAAACCACCCGCGAAATATTAAAAAATCTGATGCAGAATCCGTTGAATGTGACAATGAATGAAGACGAATCGCTTTCCGGAGCGGGAAATTGTTCCTTGCCTATAAAATCATCGGATGGTAAAAAAGATTCATGGGTAGTATATCTGTTTGATTCCCACGCTTATTCTGGAATTAATCGGGTGAAAGGATACGATTGGATCAAAAATAATCAGATTCAGTGGTATCGTAAAAGGAGTGATTCCCTAAGAGAAAATAATGGCACCCCTCTACCGGCTTTAGCTTTTTTCCATATTCCGCTGCCGGAATTTGAATATGTGAGAAAGCTGGAAACAACATTGGGAAATAAGTCGGAAACAGTTCATTCTCCCTATTTGAATTCGGGATTATTTACTTCATTTGTAGAGAAAAATGACGTTAAGGGTGTTTTCGTTGGTCACGATCACAATAACGATTTTGTTGGTGAATTATACGGTATTTTGTTGGGATACGGAAGAAAAACCGGATATGTTTCGGCTTATCGGGAAATTTTGGATCGAGGAGGCCGGGTAATTGAATTATTTGAAGACTGTCCGAAGTTCAACACATATATTCGAACGTTATCGGGAAAATTTTTCGAGTACGATTTGTAGCACAAGATTACTTTGAAAAAAATGCAGAAGTGCAGAAATTCTGAAAGCAAGAGTAAAAAAAGTGTGCTCCAATTGTGAATATCGTTGATTTAAATAGGGCATTAAAAGATTTTTTGGGAGTTTTTGAAGAGTTTTATAGGGTTAATTTCTATAATAGGGTTAACTTTGCACCAAAAAAGAAAAATGAATTTAAGGGTTAAGAGAAAAGATGCTGTTATATACCCTGATATTAATCGGGTATTTGCACGTTTTTTTTTCAATGGCGAAGAGCGTGCCGAGATGTTGATAAAAAATATTCTCGCCATGCCGGAATCTCAGGTTGAAGTACTGCTCATGCAGACTCTTCGAGAATTTTCTAAACGCCACCGCAGTATTACCAGTATTTTTAAAAGACATTTTAAAAAGGTAAAACACATTGTCGACAGGGTACATACCGGTAAAAATATTTCTGAAATTAGAAAATTACTCATCGGCTCCTATTTTACAATGGAATATGCAGTTGAGTCGGTAGCCCTTTTTAATCCTTCTATTGTGGAAGATATCGACCAAAGCGGTTTGCAGAAAGGCGAAGTCAGGGTTATTTTAAGTCTTCGCGCAACCGGTGAAGGACATATTTCTTCGCTGGTCTTTCGCAATGCCATCATCGATGCCGATAATAACGTGATTGTAGAAGAACCGGCAAGTCATATAGGGACCGCTGAAGTAATCAAAGATAAATTATATGAGAAAAGGAGATTTATCAGCAAATTGAGGGACATGGAAGTTCCTGAAGAGTTGTATAACCTTGTGTTAAAACAGCTTCCCGATAAATTTACTTACGATCAGCTTTTCAGTGTCGTTGACAAAGTTATGGAAAGTAATCATTTAACGATGGAAAAGCAAAAAGTTATGGAAGAATTTCTTTGGCTTGCCGAATCGCATACCGAAATACGATTTTCATTGGATACCGATTTAAGCGAGCGTGCGATTTTCCCTATTTCGGAATATGAAAAAAACGGTATCGAAGATGCGCGCTTTGTGAAATTCATGAAAGATAACGGTAGTTTCACTTATTATGCCACATACACAGCTTATGATGGTTATCATATTCTTCCGAAACTGATCGAGACCAAAGATTTTTATTCTTTCCGAATTATGCCTTTGCATGGCAAATATGCCGTGGATAAAAATTTGGCTCTATTTCCGCGTAAAGTAAATGGTAAATATGCCATGATCAGCCGCATTGACGGGATAAACAATTACATTATGTTTTCTGATAATCTGCAAGTGTGGTCTGAAGCCAAAATTTTGCAGGAGCCACTTTATCCTTGGGAGTTGGTACAGATAGGCAATGGTGGCTCGCCCATTGAGACCGACAGAGGTTGGCTGCTGATTACACACGGTGTAGGGCCGGTAAGGAAATATTGTCTGGGAGCATG
>CAYUIY010000121.1:0-4846 GCA_964444915.1 uncultured Dysgonomonadaceae bacterium | reverse complement strand
TCAAAGAAACATCTTTGTCATAATCTTTGCCCACACAATAGGGCGGCGAAGTAAAAGCTAAAGCTATAGAATTATCTGGCACGTGGCACATGTCTTCTGAACTGTGGCAGAAAATTCTGTTTTGCCATTCATTATTTCCAGCTACAGTTCTGTTTTTTCTTTTCCCAACTATGGCGGGAATTTCTTTAAATGCGTCAACTATGTTGTCAGAATATATTGACCTTGAATAAAACGCAGCCTTTTTTACCATTGATACACCTGCTTTTAGAAGATATTTCGGACATTACGTTCACGTTACGGACATTTAATGGACATTTTGGACATATATCGCTGATTTCAATAACCATGCGGGTTCTTATAAAATAGCCATTAAACCAGTAATCATCATACTTTTAGATACTTTTTAAAGCGATAGGGCGTTTCAGGATGCCCCAGAATAAAATCCAAAATAGTCATTAGTATATTTATACCCCCCATTGCAAAACAGGGGTATTTTACGACGTTTCAGGCGCGTCTAAGTTATATCTGTCATATACGAATTTCCTTATTTCCCTTTTAAATGGGGAATTTTTCTGTACTGACATAATTGGAATGCCCGTATGGGCACATCCTACGACTGCATTATCTACGGGAATTTCCGACACTACTGGAATTTCCAGTATTTCTTCCGCTTCCTTCTTTCCGGCGCATAAGCCTTGTTCTTTTAGTTCTGGAATTACCCTGTTTACGATTCCCACGCAAGGCTTTTTGTCCCTTAACAACCTTGTGACTTGTGCTGCACCGCGCAAAGAAGGCATGTCTGGCCCAGCAACGACCACGGCTTCATCGGCGCAAGACACGGCAAGGCGGAACCCATATTCTATTCCAGCGGGACAGTCTAAAATAACGAAGTCAAAATGCCTGGCCATATCGTAAAGTACCTGCTCAAAAGCATCTTTACGTATAGCTTCTTTTTCCCGCAGATGGTCACTGACTAGGACGTAAAGATTCTGCATGGGCGAGACGACGGCCCTTTCCCATGGGACTTTCTTTTCTACCACGTCATATAAATTCCAAGTTATCTTGTCCGACAAGGAAAGAAGGATATCTATATTGCGCAAGCCCGTATCAAGATCTATGAGCAGCACCTTCTTTCCCACTTCGGCTAAGATGTAAGCTACAGAAGTCGATATGGTCGTCTTTCCCACGCCGCCCTTGCCAGAAGTAAAGACGACAATACGGCCAGGGACGGGACGTCTATAAAAAACGGGGGTTTCTTCTTTCTTTTGGTTTTTGTTTCTTTTAAAAAGTTCTAATATCCACAATGGCTTCCACCCCTTATGAAATAGAAATAGACTTTAGACCAGGATTGACTTTTTGTACATATTCTTTCAATCTTTCTGGCATCTTGCTGGGTTTATAAATAAGTTCGTTGTCTGTTTCAACTATTTTTCCTGGCAAGATGGGAATATGAGTTAAATAATTAAAATAATTTCCTTCCAATTTTAGTTTTACCGCCCAAACTTCTTGTCGAACCGGCTTGCTATCGACTTTAAAAAACAAAGAATGCCCCGCGGCGCCATTTCTTCCAGACATTAAAGCCCTACCGTCGCGGACAGTAACTTTTCCAATAGTCCAGAAACCGTTTTCCAAAACTTGCGCTACTTTAGATTTTTTAATCAGCCACACTTGGTCGGCAAAACAGGTGAAGCGGTACTTCAGGGCTTCCGCCGCCATATCCCACCACTTCACCGTCAGCCCGTCGCCCAACAGTTGCTTTTCTGTTTCGTATATTATGGATATGCACTTGTTTCTGAATTCTGGGTCTTCAAAGAACTTCTTTTCGTCGACGCGTTTTGCATACATTTTTACTATTTCTTCAGCCGTTTCGGTATATTTCTTCGAAGCGATCATCAGCAAAAACAAAGAAAGAAAGGGAAAGTTTCCTGCCAGTTTTTCTTCTGGCGACTTCTTTATCCTTGGCATGACTTCAAGCACTGCTTGCTTTATCTTTTCGTATTCTTCCCCGCCTTCATCTAGCATCATCAAGGCGCGGATAAGAATGGGATCGCCGTAGGGCTCCAATATTTTATCGAACACGCCCAAAGCAAAAAGCGGGGCGAAGATGCTTTTAGTCATGTTGTATTTCACCGACAGTTCCCACAGTTCTTTCAGCGTAGCAGGAACCGGGAAATCAACAAATTGTGATATCTTGTTTTTTACTTGATAAATATCCTTCAGCCCAAAAAGTATGGCCCAGGAATTTTTAAGTAAGAATGCATCTTTTTCGGATATGTCTAAACCGCAGCTACGCAGCACCCGCATGTCTAATGCGTCTTCCAATGTTTCGTCTTTTCCGGTCAAACGCGGGCCAAAGACGGGACAAAGTTCGTTAACTATATCTATATGTTCCCCCAGATTTTCCTTCTTTTCGCTTTTACATTTCATGGAAAGATACGCCTTAGCCCAAATGGGCGTATAGTTTGCTTTCTGCCAAGCCGTGACACAGGCGAGATAGGAATATGCCATGGAATGGGACTTGTTAAAAGCATATCCCGCAAATTTTTCTATTGTGGAAAAGATGTCTTCAGCTTGTTTTTCTGTATATCCCTGCTTAACAGCTCCTTCGACAAATTTCTTTCTTTGTTCGTTCATTTCTTCGGGCTTTTTCTTTCCCACGGCTTTTCTTAAGTCGTCCGCTTCCGCCAGGGTATAACCAGCTACTTTGCGGGCTACTTCCATTACCTGTTCTTGGTATATTAAGACGTTACGCGTGTTTTTTGTAATTTCTTTCAACGCGGGGATATCAAGTTCTTCCGGTATTTGATGTTTGGCGTAATATTCGTCTAGCTTTTTAGCTAACGGCCCCGGCCGGTTTAAAGCGATAATATCGCAGAATTCGTTTACACTTGTTGGCTTCACGCGGGAAATTATCTGCTTTGCCTTCCAGGATGAAACTTGAAATATGCCGTCTGGTTTCTTATAGATCATGACCCACATGCGCTTGACTTTATCTTCTGGCAAGTTCTTTGCGCCGTTAAGATAATCATATATGTCTTCTGGTCTTTCCACGGTCTTATCGAACTTTCGTGCTGTCTCATAAACTTCTTTGACGGCAGTAAGATTCTTTAAACCCAAGATATCCATCTTGACGAGCTTTACATCGTCGATGCCATTCATATCGAACTGCGTTATCTTTACGTATTCATCGCCGCTTTTAACGTATGCAGTGGGGCAAAATTCTTCCACGTCGCCAGGGGTTATGACGATGCCTGCTGCATGACGGCCCAAGTTCTTGTGCAAACTTACGATCTTTTTTGCTGTTTCCAGTATTTCTTCCGTCTTTTCCCGCGGCATAATGTTCTTCGTCCGTTCGTATATGGCTTCTTCGTCCATATATTCGCGAATTACCACGTTGGTTTCTTCGTCCCTTTCGGAACGTATTTCTTCGCCGACTATCTTCTTGAATTGTTCTATATCGCTTCCTACTTCAACTTTATCGAACAAAGCCCGCAGGACGTCCCATATGGAATTTCTTATCTTATATTGGGAAAAAGTCACAATGCCCGCTACGGCGTTGCGACCATATTTTTCTTTCAGATCTTCTATGACTTCTTCCCGACGTTCGTGTTCTATATCTATATCTATGTCAGGAAAGCCTTTTCTGCCGGGGTTTATAAAACGTTCGAAAAGAAGCCCGTGGCGGATGGGGTCGACGGCCGTTATACCTATGGCCCAAGCCACTAAAGACCCAGCAGCAGACCCACGGCCTGGCCCCACGTAAATGTTTTTTTCTTTAGCTGTTTCTATGATGCCCCGGACTAAAAGCATGTAGTCGTCGAAGCCAAGATTGCTGATAATATCTAATTCTTTATTTAGTCGTTCTTCGTATTCTTGTTTTGCAAGGCCATATTTTCTGATCTTTTCTTCAAGCCCACGTTCGGCTAAGTCCCTTAAACTGACGGAAGAACCGAGCTTTGGCATCATATGTTTATCAAAGCCCACCTTGACTTCTTCTATCATGTTTGCGATGTAAAGGGTATTTTCTGCAGCCTTGCCGTATTTTTCGACCATGTATTCCGGCGTGGGCAAGGAAAGGTCCATGCTTGCCATGCTTTCTGCCCGCGTGTCGTAGTCTTCCGAAGTATGTCTATTGGAAGCCCAAAAGGTGGGATACCACCACCGATCTTCAGCAAAGTAGTGAGCATCGGGCGTGGCCACCATCATAATATTAAACATATCTGCTGTATCTTTAAGTTTAGCGTTTAATTCGTCTTGTTCCTTTGTGTCGATATCTATAAGTTCTACAAAAAAGTCCAACCCTTTCATAAAATCTATGAAAGTCTTGACCTGCGAAGTTTGTCCCGTTCGAAGCAGGTAGGAAAGTTCCCCCTGCATACATGCAGAAAGAAATATTAAGCCGTCATTATATTCCCTTAACCATTCTGGCTTGATGATCCCGTATTTTCCTGTCCTGTTTTCAAAGGACATGCTGGACAGCTTATATAAATTCTTCAGCCCCTTTTGGTTTTTTACCAGAATAATAAGATGGTGATATTTCTTTCCCGTGTTGGTGATGGGTTCTACGTAGGCTTCCATTCCAAATATGGGCTTCACCCTGCCCTTTGCCTGTTTGTTAAATTCGGGGATGGCCGACAGGAAGCCATGATCAGTTACGGCCACAGCAGGAATGTCGTGACTTACCGCCCAGTTTACGTAATCTTTTATCCTTATAGCGCCGTCAAGGGTGCTGTACTCACTATGGACGTGCAACGGAATCCAGCCCATATTTCCGCCCCTTTTTTCGTCGATAGCTATATTTTATCATATAGTGGGTAATTGTCAAAGGGAAAAGATATGTTATAAT
>CAYUIY010000120.1:3562-4878 GCA_964444915.1 uncultured Dysgonomonadaceae bacterium | reverse complement strand
GAATTTATAAGCATTCAAAATGAAAGTCGGGTCATGGATGGTTTGCCAATATATAGTTGGGAGAATTTAATTCCAGCCAGGGATCTAGCTTCTATTCGCAACGGTTCATGGAAGGGAACAAACTGGATTAAAGAAATTCTTAATAAAAACGCTCCAATTCAATCTCATAGTATTGGGGTCAATAGTGGTACGGAACGTTTTGTTTCATCTTTGGGTTTTACATTTCTTCAACAAGAAGCCACAATGGGGGTACCCTCTGATGTTCCAATTTTAAATCGTTTTAACGCGCGAATAAATACAGAATCGGTTATCTCCAAAAAAGAAGACTTCGATATATTGAAAGTTGGAGAAACTTTAAATTATCGTTTTAATCGTTCTAAAGGGCAGGTAGCACGAGATGATATATACTGGAATACAATACACAATACATTGGTGATGAGTCCGTTGATGCATGCATACAATAGTTTGGGCGATTATTATATGTTTGACGACCAAGTAGCCGATGGTTATAATTGGGATACAGCGAATAATGCTAATAAAAACCCCATTGCTTATATGGACTATATGATGAATCAAAACCTTACCAAAACTCATTCTTTGCAATCCAGTGTTTACATGGAACTAAAACCAATAAAAAATTTAATATTTCGGTCGCAATTTGGATATATGCTAAGCGCATCTAGCTACAGAGCTTATATTCCCTCTTACGGAAAATTAACAGCTACTTTAGAACAAGTGCAAGACCGTGTAACTCAATCTATGGGTCAATCTCAATATTGGACATGGGATAATACAATCAATTATATAATGAGATTTGGAGAACACAATGTAGATGCCATGCTGGGGCAAGGTATGGCACGCCAAGTGCTTAGCGAATCTATGAGTGGTTCTAATCAAGGGTCTATCTTTTATGATTTTAAACATGCATGGTTGAGCAATGTGCCAACTTTAAGTACTGTACAATCATTAACCGGTACCCCCACCATATCAAGTGGTAGTCTTTCTGTTTTCGGAAGAGTTAATTATAATTACAAAGAAACATATATGGCTTCGTTTATCTTACGGGGCGACGGCTCTTCTAATTTTGCTCCAGGGCATCGTTGGGGATTTTTTCCATCCATTTCTGCAGGCTGGGTAATAAGTAACGAAAATTTCTGGAATGAAAATATAAGTGGAGTGGATTTTCTAAAATTACGTGCATCGTATGGTTCCAATGGCAATGATCGTGTTAGCTCTTTCCAATATATAGGATTGATTACCTCTAACAATACTTATGGGGGATATCCGTTTGGGAATTCTTTAGACGATGCGGCTAC
>CAYUIY010000120.1:0-3462 GCA_964444915.1 uncultured Dysgonomonadaceae bacterium | reverse complement strand
TAGGTAAACCTTTTGGTTATTTTTATGGATACAAAAGTAGCGGAATTTTCCAAAATCAACGACAAATAGATGAGTATACAGGGGCAAAACTATTGGGGAAAAACACGCAGCCGGGAGATGTTATTTGGCAAGATGTGGATAAAAACGGAATCATTGATGCTGATGATCGCACAAAGATAGGAAATCCTCACCCCGCCTTCACTCTTGGTTTTTCATTCAATGTTGATTATAAAGGAATTGAACTAAACGTAAATACTTTTGGTGCATTCGGTCATCAAATATTAAAATGTTATCGTGATTTTGTTGCTTCTCCAATGGCTAATTATACAACTGAAATTTTCCAACGCTGGCATGGAGAGGGGACATCGAATAAATATCCGCGTCTAGCAAGTTCGGTCACCTCAAATTGGAACCGAATATCTGATATTTATATTGAAAACGGTGATTATTTTAAAATTAAAAATATATCTCTGGGTTATGATTTTAAAAAGGCATTTAAAAAACTCCCTCTTAGCCAGTTAAAAATATATCTGCATGCACAAAATCTATTTACTTTTACAGGTTATACAGGAATGGACCCAGAAATTGGGTACGGAGCAGGTAGTGATTACCCCTATGCGCAAGGTATTGATTTAGGATTTTATCCGAGTGCACGGGTATATATGATTGGTACGAATATTAAATTTTAAAAGAGAAGAACAATGAAAAAAAATATTGCATTTATCTTATTCTTAACCATAGGCTTCTTTACAAATTGCAGTGATTTTTTAGATACGACAAGTTTAACGTCTAAATCCACCGATAATTTCCCTTATACTGAAACAGAAGCCAATGAATTGATTACAGGCATTTATGCCAATTTGTTATTCGAAGATCCGGAAACATCATCTTATTTTTATATCGCACAACTAGCTAGTGATGATTGTTTAGGCGGAAATCTGGAAGCATCAAATAACTGTGCAACTAACTTTTTGATGTATACAAACTTAAACATGCTACAACCTTTATATTCGAGATGTTATAGGTTGATTAATCGTGCTAATGTAGCGATTGAAACATTAGATAATGTAGCAAAATGGTCGAGTGAAGTAGAACGAAATCGCTGTTTTGGCGAAGCTTATTTCTTACGTGCTTTCGCATTTAATGAATTAGTGCAGGTTTTTGGGGGTGTACCTTTACGTACAGATAGTAAAAACCCCAATAAATTGCCACGTGCATCTATTGATGAGGTATATCAACAAATAGCTTCTGATCTGAAAAATGCGATTGAATTGTTGCCGGACCGTATTTATTTGGATGGATCGCCAATGGTGGGTCATGCTACTAAATATGCAGCAGAAGCTTTAATGGCGCGCGTATTTCTGTTTTATACCGGACGCTATGCCAAAACCGAACTACCGGGCGGAATCACCAAAGCACAAGTTATACAATGGATAGATGATTGCGTGTATAATTCCGGACACGATTTGGTTTCGGACCAACGCAATCTTTGGGCGTATACAAACAAAGCATCGAATGATAATGATACCGAAGAATATAAATATAGATATGTGCTTAATAATAATTTAGAGTGGGTAGGTTTAGGTTCCATCGAAACTTTATTTGCTAACAAGCATAAATTAAAAGGCAATAATTGGACGTATACCTGGTTCAGTAATACAGTATCGCAGTTTTATTCTCCTTCGGCAGATAATTCCAAAGCAGAAGATGGAGAAGGCTATCCTTTTGGAAGGGGTTGGGGAGCAGGGCCTGTTTCGCCCGCAATGGTAGACGATTGGGAAGCTTGGTCTGCAAAACAATCTTATTTAAACGGAGCAACCGAGGACCCTCGTCTTACCGGTTCAATTTGGTCGTACCGGGCATTTGATCCTAATAATAAGGGGAATATATTGTTTGATAGAAGATTAACTATGGATGAACCTGATTATACGGTTTCGTATCGATATTATGAACAGACCGGTTATCATCAGAAAAAGTATATTAATGTTATGTCTTATCAAAATATTCACGCAAACGATCCTAGTAAAAATCCGGAATATGGAATTCGATCATTCGCTTTACAGCTCTACCCTCACATAACTGTTAGTGTTGTAAGCCAATCACTGAATAATATATCTGATTTAATACACATTCGTTTTGCGGATGTATTGTTAATGCAATCGGAATTGAAGGAAGATGCTACCGGACTTAATCGTGTACGTGCTCGATCGAATTTGGCACCAATAGCCTATTCATTAGAAGCAATCAAAAACGAACGTCGTTGGGAATTTGCTTTTGAATCCATACGATGGTGGGATTTGTTAAGATGGTCAGGGCCATCTTTAGAAGAAGCGGGAGAAGCGTTAAACAAACAGAAGGGATTTACTGTACTTAATGCAGGTGTAGAGGTTCCGATGGTAAATTTCGACTACAAGGCACGTTTAAAACAAACGCAAGGTTATTGGGCCATTCCACAAACAGAAATAGATTTATCGGATGGGTTATTCGAGCAGAATCCTGGGTGGGGTCCCGAAGCTTTATTTTCTAGTTGGAATAAATTGCAATAACTTTCTTGAAGAGAAAAATAAATTACGTTAATATGAAAACAATAATTAAGATCTTTCTGTTGATTTTGTTCATATATGGGTGTGATCCAATAGAAGATACTCGATTACGCAAACAATTTGAGAATCCTGGGACACCTATCAGTCAAGCTGAATTAGATGCTGCTTTATCTGTCACACAACCCATTCCCAATACCGATGACAAAGTGGAAGGAGACCAATATGTCGTTTTAAAAAACAACCGTCCTGATGTTGGTGGTGTATGGCATTTGGGCTGGAGTACAGGCGAAAAAATTGTAGGATCAGATGATATGACTGTTATTTATGATGCTAATGGCGAATATGAAATTTATTATGTCGGTATTTCAGCTAACCAAATTGTCACATCTAAAAAATTCAAAATTAGTGTAACTAACTGTTTTGATGATTATGATCGTTTGTTATCAGGAGCAAAAGACAAAGCAGACAAAGCCGCAAAAAAAACTTGGACTTTTTTACAAGAACCGGGGGCACTTTATAATGGGATGTATGGAAATTGGAAGTATTTTGATCCGTTTCTTCCCGGGACGAATGCGTGGGGACCCGTTGTTAATACGGCAACTGTACCTGAACAAACAATGGTGTTTGAATTTGATGGTCATAAAATGACCACTTATTTGGGATCAGGAGCTGTATCGAAAACAGGAACTTGGGCTTATACCCATGAAAAACCGGAAGGAGTTTTAGGTGAATTAATTACCACTGCTCCGGTTATAGGTACCGAATTTAGTTGGAGTTGGTGGGCCGGAATGCCCACTCCTTATTGTTATTGGATTTTGAGCATTAGTGAAAATTTGTTGGTATTATGCTTCCCATCAACCTATGACAAGCCTGCAAATGTAGAAGATTGGGATATTGATGCTACATATTTTTTCCTTGT
>CAYUIY010000119.1:0-4882 GCA_964444915.1 uncultured Dysgonomonadaceae bacterium | reverse complement strand
TTCTCAAAGGTTTGAGACGGCGGTAAAGATAGGAGATGAGATAAGGAAGGAGAAGCCATTTGATACGGTGATACTGGCAACATCACATAATTTTCCCGATGCATTGGCTATAGGACCTGTGGCAGCTAGAGGAGGGATACCAATACTGTTTACTAGGCCGGGATCGTTACACAATACGACTAAAGAAGCGATACTGAGGTGGGGGGTAAAGAAAGCAATAATAGTAGGAGGTAATGCAGCAGTATCAAAAGATATAGAGAACGAGCTAAAGAGAATGGGTTTGAGCGTAGAGAGAGTATCCGGAAGTGACAGGTATGCTACTGCAATAGCGATATCGAACAAGTTTTACAAAGGAAATTTCAGTGGGGTTATGATGGCGACCGGGCTGGACTTCGCGGATGCATTGGCTGGCTCGGTGTTAGCTGCTAGGAATGGTATGCCGATAATCCTGTCCAGGCAGACGGTGCTGGTACCTAGCGTAGAGGAATATTTGAGTGAAACCAATTTTGGTAAGTCGAATATAGTGGTGCTAGGAGGTACAGCTGCGATTACAGATGAAGTGATAAACCTGATATGGTTGATGTGGTGGATAAGATGATAGACTATATAGAGCGATAAAGGTGATTGATCTGGGGTATGAGAGTACGATATTTTGTGGCCCGATACTCTCGTAACCCAGTATTTGTTTTATAATTCTACCTAAATTGTGTTGCGTTGGGGGACAAAGCTGATATAATTTAATATTGAAAGTCAGGCTAATATATACTGATTAGAAATTGAATTGAATGGGAGTGTTTAAGATGAACGTTACAGTTATCGGAGCTGGAAATGAAGGACTTGCCATGGGAGCGCATCTTGCTAGAGAAGGCAATAGGGTAACCCTGTGGAACCGTTCAAGGGTAAATATAGAACGATTGATGGAAACACGTACCATTTATTGTAAAGGAGTTATTGAAGGCGAATATCAAGTGGATTTGGTAACGGATAATTTGGAAGAGGCATTAAAAAATCCGGATGTTGTTTTAATTACTACGCCGGCTAATGCTCACAGGGATTTGGCTCAGCAAATTGCAAAGTGCATAAAAAAAGAGACTTTAATAGTGTTGAATCCAGGAAGAACTTTTGGTGCTTTGGAATTTCAAGAGGTATATAGAAAATACAATACCAAGGTTAACCAGACAATTGCAGAGACTCAAACGATCTTGTATACCTGTCGAAAGATCTCAAATGAATCCGTCAACATAATTGCATTGAAAAGCAATATATTGATTTCGACATTAAATGCCGATGAAAATGTCCAGTTAATTCATAGATTACCGGAGTGTCTCCGGGGATATTTTACGCCAGCAAAATCTATGATAGAAACTTCCATCGGCAATGTAGGGATGATCCTTCACTGTGCTCCACTGTTGCTAAATACCGGATGGACTGAGAGCAGCAACACATATAAATATTACTATGATGGAATAACTCCCTCCATTGCCAAATTTCTCGAAAAGATCGATAGTGAAAGGGTAGAGGTATCGAAAAAGCTGGGATTTGAAGTGGAAACAACGCAGCAATGGTTTAAAAGGGTATATAACGTAGAGGGGCAAAACCTATATGAGTGTATCCACAATACGGAAGCGTATAGGGCTGTTGATGCTCCTACTTCATTACAGCACAGGTATATATTTGAAGACGTGCCGTGTGGATTGGTTCCTCTTGAGGCTGTTGGCAAAAAACTCGGCTTAGAGATGAAATATACTAGCCTCGTTATAGACCTGGCAGTAAGCTTGACCGATGTGGATTTCAGGAAAATAGGTAGAAACTTAGATTTTTTGTGTGAATACCCGGATTTTAAGACTTTATTTGAAAGGAAGAACGCCGATGAGTGAAAATGTATTTGGATTTTTAAAGCCTTCTTTGGATGCCCATACTCTTGGAATTATTTCAGCTGCTGAGCTTTTGCGTGAATGTGGTTATAGGGTTGTTATAGGTGATGAGAAAGTTTCAAAAGCAATGGATAATTTGCGATATGAAATAAACAGGAAAGCCGTGATGAACTGGTTGCGCGAGAATAGAATCACCAGGGTTGGTATAAGTTACAGATTGGATGAAGAGGAAGCAATAAACCTGGTGGGATATTTTATGAATGAGCTTAAAAATAACAATATGTTGTCCTACCAGGGAGGACCGATTAATACAGTATTTTTTGGAGGGCTACCTCGCGCATGTGAGGTTATAGAAAAGGAGCATAAGGGATTTGTAAAAGTCTTCAAGGGAGGCGAATCGGTATCTGAATCTCTAGCAAAAATGGGTGTTCCCAGCGAACGAATTCCCAAAGATATTATGGAAGGAAGCCTTTACGATGATTTGAGAATGGAGTTCGGGAAGGAAGTCATTGATTCCCAGGAATATCAGCGGTTTATGCCAATAGACAGGTCAAACTATAAGGAATATGGTACTTTTAAAGACTCTGTTGTCAAACGAATTGATGCCAATATGAAAAGCCCCTTTTCACCGTTAATTCGTGCCCATGTTGGGCCCTATTGGTCTACGATGAGCAGGTTTGATTTGATAAGAGAATTTCTATCTTGGGTAAAATATTTAGCCGACACTCGATATCTTGATATTCTATCGATAGGGACTTCACAGCTTACCCAGTCTAATTTTGGCGAGGACTGGGGAGACAAGCCTAATGGCGGAGGTGTCCCCGTAAATTCGCCCGAGGAGTATAAAATGATCTGGGAAGCTTCTAGACCGATGCTGGTGAGAACTTATGCAGGTACAAAGAATATACCGCAGTTGGCTAAGATGTATGAGGAAACGCTCAATATATGCTGGCATGCACTGTCCCTCTGGTGGTTTAATCGGCTTGACGGTAGGGGGCCGTATGATTTATATACCAATCTTAAGCAACACATACAGACGCTTAAATACATTGCTGAAACCGGGAAACCTTTTGAGCCCAACGTACCCCATCATTTTGCATTTAGGGGTGCTGATGATGTTACGTATATAGTATCCGCTTATCTGTCAGCAAAACTTGCCAAAAGTAAGGGGGTAAAAACCCTTATATTACAAAACATGTTGAACACCCCAAGAAGCACGTGGGGTATACAGGATCTAGCTAAGTCAAGGGCAATGCTTAAATTGATAAGGGAACTGGAGGATCGAAACTTCAGGGTGATTTTACAGCCAAGAGCAGGACTCGATTATTTTAGACCTGACCTTTATGAGGCAAAGATACAATTGGCTGCGGTTACGGCTTTGATGGATGATATTGAGCCTCATGATGAGACAAGCCCTCCTATCATTCATGTGGTGAGCTATTCTGAAGCATGCCACTTGGCGACGCCGGATATCGTTAATGAAAGTATAAAGATTACGCAATACTCGCTGCAAAAATATAGAGAGATGAGGAGAAAAGGGAGAATACAGGATATGAACAAGAATATAGAGGTTGAGGAAAGGATGGCCGAGCTTATAGACTCAGCGAGAGCCATTATTTCAGCGATGGAGAAACATATTGAAGATTTATATTCTGCGGAAGGGTTTTATAAGGTGTTTGCTGCGGGCTTCTTACCTGTGCCTCATCTCTGGAATGAGGTTGAGGAGTTCAAGTATGCGAAAGCCTGGTCAACTAGACCGGTAAAAGGTAGTGTAAAAGTTGTCGACGAAAACGGAAGAATAGTTAAAGCCGATAAAATTGTGAGTTTTGCATTAAAGAATCTGAATGAAGTAGAATATAACCTGAAAAACTTGAAGCTTTATTTTGATTTGGAAGAAAAGAGGTAGATAAAACCATTTGACATATTATGCCGGATGTACTATTATTCTTTACTGTGCCGATGAAGAGTATGGTTGTTTTTGTAAATTTATAAAAAACTAGTAGATGGGAAGGAGTAAAAGGAATAAAAATGCCTAAACACCATAAGGCTCGAAAAAAGCTATGTTTAATTTCATCTTCTGGAGGGCATTATGAACAGCTTAAAATGCTGGCTCCATTAGCTGAAGAAAATGATGTTATATGGATCACAGAACGCACACAATATAAATCTGATGCAGATTATTATTTAATGCAGACAGGTTTAACGGATAAATTTTTTATATTTAAGATGATGATAAACTTTCTTAAAACGCTTATGATTTGGTTTAAAGAGAGGCCGGATTATGTTATTACTACAGGGGCGATGGTTGTTTTGCCAATGGCTTTTTTAGCCAAGTTATTTGGAAAGAAGTTGATTTATATAGAAAGCTTTGCAAGGGTTTATGATGGTAGCAAAACTGGAAAGCTTTTGTATAAATATGCTGACTTGTTTATTGTTCAGTGGGAATCGCTCAAAGAGGTTTATCCTAAAGCTATATATGGAGGGAGTATATATTGATTTTTGTATGTGTAGGCTCAAGGGAATATCAATTTGATCGTCTTCTTATTAAAATTGATGAGCTAATCAAAGATGGGGAAATAAAAGATGATGTTTTTGCACAGATAGGGCAGTCCAATTATATACCTAAACACTATGCATATAAACGGTTTTTATCAGTAGATGAGTTTAAGGAATATCAAAAAAATGCGGATCTGATAATTTCCCATGCAGGGACAGGAGCTTTGGTTGGGGCATTAAAAATGGGGAAAAAGGTGATAGCGGTGCCTCGCCTGGCCAAATATGGCGAACATATTGATGACCATCAAATACAAGTGGCAGAAGTTCTGGATCAGGAAGGCTATTTGAAATGCGTAATAAATATGGATGACTTATTAACTGCGATAAATTTGCTTAAAAATGGTGATGTTGCCTTAAAGAAATACAATAAGCCTTCTCAAGTGGTTGAAATAATTAAACGATTATCCCACAAAAAGTATCGGTTCTAAATAAAATTTCTTAAACCTATTGTC
>CAYUIY010000118.1:0-4974 GCA_964444915.1 uncultured Dysgonomonadaceae bacterium | reverse complement strand
AAGCAATAAAATTCGCCAAATTCCCCAATTGGGACATGGCATTGCTTGCACCAAACTGATTTTTTACGATTACTCCCATCGGATTTTGTAATCCGGTAACAAAAGAAATCATAAAAAACAAAAGAAACATCACCGCTATAGGCAATGCATAACTTTTCTTTTCTGTACTCGTTGTATTCATATTTTTACTTATTAATTAATTAATTAATTGATTTGTTAATCATAAAAAACGATTCTTTTTTATGAGTTTTATATCGAAAATTTATAGGTTGTTCTCGATCTGAAAATTTCCCCGGGTCGCAAAACGATCGAGGGATATTCCGGATGATTAATACTGTCGGGGTAATGTTGTGTTTCGAAACAAACTGCCGAACGTTTAGGATAACGTTGGCCATTTTTCCCGACAAAATTACCCGTCATCCAGTTGCCAGTATATAATTGAATCCCCGGCTGAGACGTGTAAATCTCCATCTTTATACCGGTCTTAGGTGATTCGCATACGCCGGCAAAGACATAGTCATCTACATTCTTTTTATTAATTATATAATTATGATCATAACCCTTTCCGATAATCAATTGCTGAAAATCATCGTCAATTCGTTCACCAATAGCATGTTCTGATGTAAAATCCATAGGTGTACCAAAAACCGATTCGGGCTTCCCGAAAGGGATCAATGTTTCATCTGTAGGAAGATACTGATCCGCAATTAATTTAAGCACATGATCTCCTATATAAGGATCTCCTGCTCCTGAAAGATTAAAGTATGAGTGATTGGTAAGATTTAAAATAGTGGGTTTATCGGTTTCTGCTTCATAATAAATATCCAACGCATTTTCATCCGTTAGAATATATGTTACTGTCACGCTCAAATTTCCCGGGTATCCCTCTTCACCGTCTATTGATAAATAAAAAAGTTTTATCGAGTTATCAGAAATCTCTTTAACATCCCACACAACCGCATTAAAACCCTTTATTCCCCCATGCAGATGATTAGGCCCGTTGTTAATAGCAAGAGTATATTCTTTCCCATCGAGGGTAAATTTGCCCTTGGCAATCCGATTAGCAACTCTCCCACAAACAGCCCCAAAATAAGGCTCTTCGGAAGTCAAATAATCATCAATAGATTGATGACCCGTTACTACATCCGTTAAAGTACCGTTTTCATCGGGCACCATTAACGAAACAATCTTGGCTCCGTAATTGGTTACAGTAACTTCACATCCATTCTTGTTCGTAAGAATGTACAATCCGGTTTGCTTTCCGTCTACAATTTTTTCAAAAGCATCCAAAAGCAAACCGGATTTACTCCTTGTTTTCTCTACATTCATATTTTTCCGGTGTATAAATAAAAGATGATGAAGATTGGATTTTTTTACAAAATTCGTGTAAAAATAACACATACTTTTTTCTCTACCTAATAAAAAAATGTGTTATAAAACATATTTTATATTTACCTTCGAAAATATCTCCAATAAAATTGATTTTTCTCTTCAATCATCATTTATTGTTTTGTATAATTAATTGATAATTCACTTATTAAAAGTCTCTGCGTCTTTTAAAAATTTTTCGAGGCCGGAATCCGTTAAAGGATGTTTCAATAGCCCTAAAATAGAAGCTAATGGCGATGTCACTACGTCTACGCCCATTTTTGCACAATTAATAATATGCATAGGATTGCGAATAGAAGATGCGATGATTTGTGACCGATAATGATAATTATCCAGAATTAAACGAATATCTTTAACCAAAGCCAAACCATCGGAAGCAATATCGTCAAGTCTACCTATAAAAGGCGAAATATACGTGGCACCGGCTTTTGCAGCCAACAAAGCCTGTCCGGGAGAGAAAACAAGTGTACAGTTTGTTTTAATTCCCTCCGAAGCCAAATGCTTAATGGCTTTAATTCCTTCTTTTATCATAGGTATTTTGACAACAATCTGACCACTGATGGCCGCCAATGTTTTGGCTTCTTTCACCATATTTTCATAATCTGTTGAAATCACTTCTGCACTAACATCTCCTCCTAGCGCAATTTTGCAGATGGCCTTATAATGAGCCATTACATTTTCTTTTCCTACGATTCCTTCTTTTGCTATGAGAGACGGGTTAGTGGTCACACCGTCCAATATACCTAACGCATGTGCTTCTTTAATCTGCTCTAAATTAGCAGTATCTACAAAAAATTTCATAGTATGTAATCTATTTAAAAATAATTTTTATTCTTCGTCTTTTTTATTTTTGGTTATCAACACTTTATTGATTTTATTACCATCAACTTCCACAATCTCAAATGTTACCTCATTGTTATATGTAAATCTGTCTCCTACCTGAGGTATTTTGTTTATATTAGCCAAAACAAAACCCGCAATTGTCGAATAATCTATCGATTCGAAATCGATAACAAAATCATCAATAAACAAAGTAAGCAATTCAAGGGGAGCTTCACCATTTACCAAAGCTGAATTATCATTTTGCATAAAAATATCAGGCTCTTCGTTTTCATCTTCGTCGGCAATAGGCCCAACCAAGGTTTCCATTATGTCGTGTAAAGTAATGATACCCTCTACACTTCCGTATTCATCGACTACAACACCTATAGATTTATGATTTTTTCGAAACATTTCGAGCACTTTCTGTGCACGTAAAGTCGATGGGAAAATCAAAGGTTCCTGAATCAAATCGTTAAGAGAAAAATCTTCATTTTTATACAATTCGTACAAAAATTCTTTAATGGAAATGATCCCCGCAAAATCATCCAATTTTCCGTTACACGCCAACACTTTACTGTGTTTGCAGTCCAACAGATCCCGGATAACTTCCTCCTTACTTTTCGAGATATCAACCCATTCCACATCGGTACGATGAGTCATTAAATGTTTGGCACGTTTATCAGAAAAATAAAAAACCTGCTCATGTATAATATTTTCTTCTTTTTCGATAATTCCCTCTTTAGAAGCTGTCTTTAACATAGCCCGAAGCTCCATCTCCGAAACGGTGTCTTTTTTGGGTTTCAACCCTATAATTTTGTTAAAAA
This sequence comes from uncultured Dysgonomonadaceae bacterium, assembly GCA_964444915.1. Classification (GTDB taxonomy): domain Bacteria; phylum Bacteroidota; class Bacteroidia; order Bacteroidales; family Dysgonomonadaceae; genus Anaerorudis. The sequence goes on along the minus strand of CAYUIY010000118.1, from coordinate 1,939 downwards.
AACCGGTTGAAGCAGCCAAAAATTTTACAAATGGGTAAAAAATAATGCTAACAACATAAATAGGTCTTGCAACAGCAATCGATACCTTTTCAGGATTATTTAGAGCAATGGTTTTGGGAACCAATTCTCCAATAACAATTGACACATAGGTTATTATGAAAACAACCACTGCTACAGATATGGTTTCGGCGTGGGAAGCACTCCATGCAAATTTTTCAAAAAAAGGCCTCACATCAGCTGCAAGTGTGGTTCCACCGTATGCTCCGTTCACGATGCCAATAAGCGTGATCCCTACTTGTACAGCTGAAAGAAAATTGTCTGGATCTTCCCGAAGCTTGAGTGCCATTTCGGCACCCTTGCTCCCTTTTTTTCTTTCCGCCTCAAGTTTCGTTTTTTTGCTTGACACTACTGCTATCTCAGACAAAGCAAAAAAACCATTCAAAATAATAAGAAGCAGAATAACAAGAACCTCAACCATTAACTAATCCATTGAATTGGGTTAAATTTGCGCTCTCTGCCTTACCTCTATTTTACCAAAGCGGCGATGGATAAACCCCTTCATCCACCAATTTCTGAAGCTTTGCTACAACTCCCGGTCGATCTTCAGGATAGGTTACCCCAAACCATTTCGAGGGGGTTTCCAACACTTTCACAGTAGCAATTTTATTAGTAACTAAATGATTGATAAGTGAAGGTATAAAAAATTCAGCCGTAATATCATCGGCATGCTCTTTCAAAAAATCAACAAAATAGTCTTCTGAATAATCAAAATAATCGGGTGTAAATCCCCACATATTCATCGAAACAAGCGTATCGTCATCAATAGCGATCCAATTATCGTTTTCATCTTTATACTTAACCACACCGTCAATACGCATAACCTGTGTACGTTCTACAATTCCAACAAGATTACCATCATCATCTATTTCGCAAATGCCACGAGCAACCGCTCCACTTTCAGATAATGTGTTTCCCACTCTATATCCTACCATAGCGTACAAATTTTTACTATCATGAAGCGGAGAAAGAAAATCACCTAAGATCCGAAAACTTTCGCGTCCATAAAAATCGTCGGCATTAATTACAGCAAAAGGCTCGTTAATAACATCTTTTCCCATCATTAGAGCATGATTGGTACCCCATGGTTTTACACGATTTGGTGGCACCGTAAATCCCTCGGGTAAATCATCCAGTTCTTGAAAAACCAATTCTACCGGAATTTTTTGTTCATATTTTTTTACGATCTTTTCTCTAAAATCGTCTTCAAACGATTTTCGAATAACAAAAACAAGCTTACCAAAACCCGCGTTAATAGCATCGTAAATAGAATAATCCATAATGGTTTCTCCTGAGGGGCCCACCCCATCCAGTTGTTTTAGGCCTCCATAACGACTTCCCATGCCTGCGGCTAATACAAACAATGTTGGTTTCATACTTCTTTATTTAGATAAAAATTTTACTATATCTGCAAATTTACAGATATAGTTTTTATATTTCATGGTTTTAATGTTATTTCTTTCAACTTTTTGTAAAAAATCTAAATTTCGAAAGCATTCCACAAAGGATCATCGGGAACAGGCGCTGTTATATCGATAATTTTTTTTGAAACCGGATGAACAAAAGATATATTTCTTGCATGCAACGAAATGCTGCCATCGGGATTAGAACGAGGAGCACCGTATTTTAAATCACCCCTAATGGGTAACCCAATTTTTGCCAATTGACAGCGAATCTGATGATGACGCCCCGTTTCAAGCTTTACCTCGAGGAGATAATATCGTTGGGATCGTCCAACAAGTTTATAATGGAGAACCGCTTTTTTAGAGCACGGTTTTTCGGTGTCATATGCTACAGACTTGTTGGTTTTTTGGTTCTTAATCAAATAGTGCACCAAGGTTCCCTCATCCTGTGGCGGTAAATCTTTCACAATTGCCCAATA
>CAYUIY010000117.1:0-4998 GCA_964444915.1 uncultured Dysgonomonadaceae bacterium | reverse complement strand
ACATTATTTAAAACCGAATATATCAAATGGCTTGAAACACAGTTATTTGAAAAAACGGCAAGCCTTATCTATCAAAGCGGGTCGAGCCATGCTCGAATACAAAGAGTAAGTTTTTAGAAGTCCTTAATTTTAGGCACTTTTATGAGCATTATACTTTTGACCCAGTGGATGAGTTTTCACGTAATAAGCGGGTAAAAGACTCTGTAATGGTGGCTGTGGTGTTCAGAGTTGACACGGTAGACACGTCAGCAAACTAATATAAGACCTTCTTGGTGGTTTTTATCCGTCAAAGAGAGTTTTCCTTTTTATCCGCACCTGTAAAGTTTTAACAGAGTCTTATAAGCATCCGGGTAGACCGCATTGCAAAACCATACAGAGAAGCAATGGATGACATAATCCCGCAATTTTAGGATTTTATCGGCCATCTCGAAGCGATTGTTGCAGAATCTCAATACACTTAAGCGGAAACTGAACCTCATAGTATCAGCAAATACATCAGGTTTTAAAACTGGCGAAGATACTGCCAATGGCTTTTTTAAGCAGTATTTCCCGACATTATACGACTTCTTTTACGGCCTACTCATGCTTTTGACCGCTTACCCATATGTCAATGACCATTGTATCACTATCATCAAATACGAAGCCGATACCATTAAACACCGATACAGCGAGCATCTGATAAATTTTACTTGGCAAGAGATTATTTAGTTAGATTACGAGCTCAAAACCCAAAAAGAGATGCTTACAAACAACCACCTGTAGAGTTAATTCCATCGGCATCTAAAATAACCTTGAAAATATTAGAATTTTACCGTCAAAAGCAATAAAAAGATGCCTCGAAGAAACTTGACAAAGAGCTAGAGCCTTGAAAAAATCTATATTTTTATTAGAACCTTTGAAGATCCCGAAAGGGAGTTTTTGTTTTTATGAAATTAACTTAATTGTAATTGTATGTTCATACTTATAGCGTATATCTTTCTTGTCCGTTATTTCCCCAAAATTCCGTTTTGTTCTCAAAAAAGCTTGCTATTTAATTCTCGTATGGTATAATTTATATAAAAATAAGTGGAGGGCCCTATTTATGCACACGGATCTATTAACCGTTTCTCAAGCCGCTAAATATTTGCAATTATCGGAGAAAACAGTGCGCCGTCTTATAAAAAACGGTGATTTGCAAGCGTCAAGAATAGGTACTCGTACATGGAGAATTCGCGCAAGTGATATTGATAAGTACATTGAGTCTTCATTGAATTGTAACGGTCGGACGGACAAAACGCAAAATGCGGTAGTTGAGAAGATGGAAGAGAAAACCGCACCGCGCCTTATTTCACTTTTTTCGGGTTGCGGAGGAATGGATCTTGGATTCAAACAAGCAGGCTTTAATATTGTATGGGCAAATGATTTTGACCCGGATGCCCAGGCGGTATATTCTCTTAATATCGGGAAAATAGATGGCAGAGACATATTAACGGTAAAGGAAGATGAAATCCCAGATGGAGACATCATAACTGCAGGCTTTCCGTGCCAGCCGTTCTCCAATGCCGGGAATCGAAAAGGCGTTCATGACTCGCGCGGAATGTTATATAAAGAATGCCTGCGCATCATTGAAAAAAAGATGCCTAAAGTCATAGTGCTCGAAAACGTTAAGGGTTTGTTGTCAACATATTACATAGATGGCCGAAAATTAGTGGATGTCATTATCGATGATTTGTCAATGATGAACGGTAAAGGGTATAACGTTGTTTATAAGTTGGTAAACGCCTCCGATTACGGTGTCCCACAAAATAGAGAAAGGGTGTTTTTTGTAGGTGTACGTAAGGATTTGGGAGTTGAATTCAAATTCCCGCCAAAACAAAGCAAAGACAATTTGACGCTTCGTCATATTTTAGATGTTCCTCAAAATGCGAAAAATCATGTAGACTGGCCATTGTCTCCGCAAGCATTGAAAATGATAGAATTGATTCCGGAAGGCGGGTCATGGAAGGACATTCCTTATGAACAACTGCCGCCGCGCTTCCAAAGGATTAGAGATAATATGAAAAGATACCGCTCTCCTAATTTTTACCGGAGATTTTCACGAGATGAAATATGCGGAACGATAACGGCATCTGCCCAACCCGAGAACTGTGGCATAATCCATCCGATCGAAAACCGAAGATTCACCGTTCGTGAAATCGCCCGTATACAGACTTTTCCCGATGATTTTGAGTTCATAACGGACACTTCGAAAAATATAACGGCTATGTACAAGGTTATTGGAAACGCCGTTCCGGTAAGATTGGCATATAATCTTGCTGTCGCGATCATGGATCAGGTTTTTAATAATAACGAAAATAAGGAAAAAGAACTAAAGGAGTAAGATTTATGGATACTGATAAGGCATATTTGCTGGGTCTGATAATAGGCGGGGGAATATTTGGTGACAATACCAATGTTTTTAGAATTCGCCTTCCATACAGAAAATGGGGCTCTTACCTCGAAAATCCGCAGCGTGCGGGACAAATCGCGGGAGACATATTTCGTAAAGTCGGGCAAATGTTCCGAGCCATCTATAATCTTACCGTTCAGTACGAGGCAATGCCAGGCGGAACTTGGACGATTCTATGCGAGGGAGACACAACGGCTTTACGAGATGACTTGTTGCACTATGGCATCGTGTGCGAAGGGGATTTAAAAGAGAACGCGGACATAAGTAAAATTATTGACGATTTGGTTGATGATAATTTAAAGCGCCGTTTTGTCGCCGGACTTGCGGATACGATAGGCAGCATGGCGAGGTCGCAACGGCGATTTACGGACGAACATCAAATATTGTCTCTTGAAATCAAAGGATATAATTACAAGCTGGTTTGTGATTTATGCCGCTTGTTATATAGTATAAACTGTATCCCAGATCAAGTGAATTGGAACCACCCAAACATCCACTGTCCGAGCAATCCGTATTATCGGCAATGGAATAAAGGTTTTAAGCTCAGAATCCTGCTCGATCAGTTCGCTCGATTTGGAGCTTTTGCTTTTCGGACAAAGGTAGAGACTGCGAATGAAAATCGAAGACTACAACAACAGACTCATACGGCTGAAAGATGCGAAACAAGAGCGGTGCATGTGACCCCGTCAACGGTACATCCGGCCGAAAACGATCCTCGATTACCTGATGAGATACGAGGAGGACATTATATTCATTTTCGGCATTTTTGCGCCGTAATGCGATGCGAACATGCCCCGTATAGCGAGATAAACAAATACTTTGACAATTTGGGGGAAATCGTCAATCCCTTCCCTATCCTATGTAAAGAATCTTATTTGAGAATAGAAGAAATTATCAGATCTGACGATCTGTTATCTCGAAGGAATTATGATATCTTAAGCATTGATATATCTTCACTATTGTCTCTTTATAACGATAACCCGTTACTTCTGTTATTTGGGAACTCCCCGAAAAACGGGTATCCGATCACCGAGATTCTGAAAGCCGTTGCCTATATAATCGCTGATGATGACGAATTGAACGGCAGGAGACCAAAAGGGGGATATATTCAGATCATTGAGCGACATATTCAATGCACTCCGAATTTACGCATTGAGTTTAGAAAACCGGATTTGCTCACCCCATTGGTAATAGTGGGTAACGGAAAGGGAGCGCTGGTAGGAGCGGTAAATCCTGATGTATATGAACGCCTGATCACACGTTCGCCCGACAATGAATATAAGTTGCTCGTCAGGCGTATTACCGAGGATGACTTGCGAAATGGCTAAAGAACGTCATGAAGTTACATATTATCCCGAAATTCAAAATTTCATAGAAACACAGATCAAAAGCAATTTTCGAGCAAAATGCCTTCGCGAACTCGAGATGTTTTGGGGTATTGGTGAGCTAAAATCGAATCTTCAACGCATCCTCTCCGAAAACCCGGAAAAATGTGACTGTGCTAAAGATTTTATCCAGCGAACCCCGCCGTTGAATCTTGATATCTTTGCATTGGTCACGGATGGAATAAAATATGAGCTAATTATTCTCGAGGTAAAAAAAATGAAAAGCGCGGGATTGAAAGAATGGTCGCAACTTATTGGATATTGTCTTGTTTCGGGGGCTAAATTCGGTTTGTTGGTCAATATAGACAATGGTGCAAGTTATCGACTAGATCAACTTCTTTCGACTGAAGAGCATCTATTCCATATCCGGACGATAGTTGGTGATGAGATCCGCCAACATTTCCTCGGATTTATGCAATGGGACAGTGTATCGAAATGCTTTGATTACAGCAATCTTGGAATCATTAAATCCTTGTCGGAGTTAACAAACAAGCTCATATCGGAGTTTTCGCAATAACGAGTGTTATCTGGGGATGATATCATGGACGTTTTAACGCCGGAGCAAAGGCGCAAAGCGATGCAGGCCGTAAAATCGAAAGACACGTTGTTAGAACTCAGATTAAGAAAGAAACTATGGGAAAAGGGATATAGATATAGAAAAAACTACAAGGGATTACCTGGAACGCCGGATATCGTGTTAACTAAATGCAAAATTGCAATCTTTTGCGACTCTGAGTTCTGGCATGGTTATAATTGGGCCGAAGAAAAGAAACATATTCACACCAATAAGGAATTTTGGACGCGGAAAATTGAAAGAAACATTGAACGAGATAGAGAAGTTACGAAGGAGCTGGAGTCACAAGGCTGGATCGTACTTCGGTTCTGGGGACGAGAGATTCAGAAAAACCTTGATGGTTGCATAAGAAGGATCGAAGAAGCAATCCAAAAAAGAAAGTCTGAACAAATATAATACCTTATAGATGAGTGTTCAGGACTCCCCGAAAGGGAGTTTTATTTTTGCTAAAAGGGGGTGCGGTCTGTCCCAAATTCTGTGTAACTCCGAAAACTGGTGAAAAACAGGGCAAAGTTTTTTATCTGCGGCAGCGGTCTAATTCGCTGCCGCTATCTTTCAACATAGCGCCGATGAGGATAATTGTCAACGGCGTTCTCAGGTTTGCTCCTGAC
>CAYUIY010000116.1:0-5044 GCA_964444915.1 uncultured Dysgonomonadaceae bacterium | reverse complement strand
GAACCCGCGATACACTTTTGGCGTATACACGCTTTCCAGGCGTGCCTCTTCAGCCACTCGAGCATCTCTCCTGGCGGAGATTTTCAAAAACGGACGCAAATTACAAAAAATATTTCATTCGCCTCCCATTTGATACACAAAATTAAAAAATTTATCCCACATATGCCGATTAAATTCCATTTAATTTTTTATAAAAGTCCGTTCCTGCTCAACAAAAAGGTCAGAAAATACCACATTTCCAATTATTTATATCGAATACCTTTTCCGCATTAAGCGAAGTAATTTCAGCTATTTCATCTTCACTAATACTAAAAATTGCCGCCAACTTCTTTACTATCTCCGTTAAATAAGCAGGCTCATTACGTTTTCCTCTGTAAGGCACAGGAGCTAAGTAAGGTGAATCCGTTTCTAATACGATTCGTTCGATATCGCAAAACGGCAATACATCAGATAAACCTGAATTTTTAAAAGTAATTATACCATTTAATCCAATAAAGAAAGAAGGCAGTTCAAGAACATTTTCCAACTCTTCTCTTGAACCTCCAAAACTGTGAAAAACACCTCGCAAAACATCCGACCCTACGTTTTTGATACTTTGTATCACTTCTTTATTTGCTTTACGCGAATGAATTACCACAGGCAGATTCATTTCGATACTCCATTGCAACTGTTTTTCAAAAGCTTTTATTTGTTGCGCCTTAAAGGTTTGATCCCAATAAAGATCAATGCCTATTTCGCCTATACCGACATAATGGTTTGATTTCAGTTCATGATAAATAATATCCAATTGATGCTCCCAATCTTCCTTTACAGCAGTAGGATGCAATCCCATCATTGGAATAAAAAAAGAAGGATAAGCCAAAACTGTTTGTTTAAGAGGTTTTATGGATTCAACATCAATATTAGGCAACAAAATTTTATAGACACCTGCATTTTTCGCTCTAAAGACAACGTTTTCAAAATCGGCATAAAACTCCGGTAAATAAAGATGAGCATGAGTATCGATAAGATTCATTCTTCTAGTGTTTCCCCTTTCCTAATACTTAATAATATACAAATAGTAATATGCCACTCAGTATTCTTTATTCCTTTCAAGACGTTTACTCAAGGGAAAATCTTTGTTTTTTCTTTCTCCTTGTTCCCTTGCTTCAGTCACTTGATTTTGCAGACAAGAAGTGTTTTCATTTCGATTGCCACTTCTTGGAAATCTGTATTTGAACATTTTTCGATAGCTCTTTTCAATGATCGTATTCGTACAATATCGGTATTGGGTAATCTACAATAAGGCATTTATTATAGTTCACTTTTATAGACTATTTAGAAACAAGCTTTCGTTAAATGTACCCTGTTTTATTATTATTTATTTATTTCGCTGCATTAATTTTTCTGTCAAAAACAACAATTCTTTTTTTCGGGCATCCGCAACAGGTAGATTTGAAAAGCAATCTAAAGCCGAAAGATAATATTTTTCTATAAGATTTTCAGAAATTGATTTCAAATTTAATTCATCATAAATATTTTTAATGGCATTTATCTTAGAAGAAGGATCAAAATCTATTGCCTCGAGCCATTTATCGAGTTCTTTTCGTTGTGATGTATTGGTATTCTCGAGCGCCTTTATCAACAAAAAAGTCTTTTTATTACAAATAATATCTCCTCCTATGTTTTTACCAAATGTTTCTGCATCACCATACACATCCAGCAAATCATCTTTAAGTTGAAAAGCCATCCCAATATGAATGCCAAACCGATATAAAAGATCGGTATCGTTTGCCGATGCTTTTCCCATTATTGCACCAATTTTTAAAGAACATGCAATCAGAACCGCTGTCTTCAATCGAATCATTTCCATATATTCTGCTTCCGTCACATCCATTCTTTTTTCAAAGTCCATGTCATACTGTTGACCTTGACAAACCTCCATAGCAGTTTTGGAAAAAACAGACAAAACTTCAGGCAATACATTTATGGGAACATTGGCAATGTACATATAAGCTTGAATCAACATAGCGTCACCCGATAAAATAGCAGCATTATTCCCCCAAATCTTGTGTACCGTAGGATTTCCCCGACGCATATCTGCCCTATCCATCAAATCATCATGCAACAAAGTGAAATTATGAAAAATTTCTATACCAATTGCCGGGGGAATAGATAAATCAATATCATCACTAAAAAGATTTGTCGCCATAAGTGTTAGTATAGGACGCAACCTTTTGCCTCCATTAGATAAAACATATCGTATAGGATCATACAAATTCTGAGGAGATAAATCCAATGGTATTTTTTCTATGGCATTATTAATTTTATTTTCCAGGTCACTTCTACTGTAGTACATTTTATTAATAGTATAAAATTACAATAAAAGCTGCTTTCGCGAATTAAAGCAGCTTTTATCAATTCAATTAATTTCTTTGTTTATTGTTGCAAGCGGAATACGATAGGTAACGTGAAACGTACACGCACAGGTTTTCCTCGCTGTTTACCGGGTTTCCATTTCGGCATAGACTGAATCACACGCACAGCTTCTCTGTCAAGTGAGGGATCTACCCCACGTACCACCTGAACATCAGTAATACTTCCATCTCGTTCTACCACAAAAGAACAAATCACACGTCCTTCAATACCATTTTCTTGTGCTATTACCGGATATCTGATGTTTTCGCTCAGGTACTTCATCAGAGCGGCTTGACCTCCCGGAAATTCGGGCATTTCTTCCACCACTACAAAAATTTCTTCCGTAGCCTCTTCTTCTTTAGGTTTTGGAGGAGGGGGAGGAACAAAAGTCTGAATTTGAGCCCTACTCTGGTCATCCTCTATATTAATTTGTATACGTGTTTCTACTTTTTCTTCCACTACTTCGAGAATCTCAGGTGCTTCGGGTTCGGGTGGAGGCGGGGGCGGTGGAGGAGTTGGATCGCGACGGGTAATTTCGATTTCTTCCTCGGCTATCACATCTTGTACAACTACATTTACGGTCGACTCAGACATTCCTGATGACCATTCAAATGCAACGAACATTGCAGCCAATGCTAAAACAAGCCCCATCAAAAAAGCCATGTCTCTTTGGTTTTCAATGTTCGCTTTTGGCGATTTTTTTATTTCATCCTTATCCATGATATAAATATTTACACCTTTAAAAACTTTATCGTTCTATTCTGTGAGACAAAGATAGAATTTTTTTTTCTATGCCACCCTATTTTATACAAAAAAAATTCAAAAAAAACTTTCTCCCTCATAACTTTAATCTTTCAATTTGTAAATATCGGCAAGATTTCTTCCATAACCATCATAATCTAACCCATATCCAACAATAAAATCAGGAGGCAATTCCATAGCTACATAATCCGGCCGAAGATTATACTTCAAAGCTCCGGGTTTCAGAAACATAGTGGCAATTTTGATTTCGCTCGGACAATGCTTTTTTAGCTCTTTTGTCAATGTCGCCAGCGTTTTTCCACTGTCAATAATATCTTCCACAATAACTACAGTTCTGTTTTCTACCGATTCTGTCAAGCCAAGTATTTTTCGCACGGATTCTGTGCTTGACATCCCTTGATAGGATGCTAACCTCACAAAAGTTATTTCGCAGAGAATAGTGATCTTTTTTAACAAATCGGCAGCAAACATAAACGCCCCGTTCAATACAATAATGAAAATTGGATTTTTTCCTTTCAAATCCGTGTTGATCTGTTCCGCAATCCGGCAGATGCTCTTCTGTATTTTCTCCGATTCAATAAATAGTTCGAATTCCTTATCTTTTATTTTTATACTTTTCATACCCATAAAAAGTCACGATGGAAAATAAAGTGACAAAATTACCACTTTTTATGGACTACAAAAGAAAAAATGTCTTTTCATACCTAACTAAATTTACATTATACTCAAACTATATCGTATCCTCCATTTACAAGCTTTACTTTAACCTCGCCCCTCGCCACACTATTTCCCTGCAAACCAACTGCATCCAATATACCCATTTTGACAGCCATATAGAGCGTTTGGGGATCAATCAACGGATCGTTTATATGAGGGGACAAATTTTTGATTTTTTCAATAATAGCCCGCGCTTCGTTTTTTAAATAATCAGCCCGATTTCTTATTTCGGGATCACATCTAAAATCAGGCAATCCTTTAGCAGCCAACGAGTACACCCTGCGGACCATTTTTACACTTTCCAAAATTTCTTTTGAAGTTGCCCTCCTCATGGCTTCACAATACGAAACTACGTGAATGATATGTGGCTGCAAATAAGATGCATAAAACATAGAAGCCGTCAACTGCCCTTTTGCGCTATCCGGATCCACAGGAAAAGAAAGTAATCCTGTTCGTATCATTCGATACGGAATAAACCCTTCGTCGGCTAACGATTCAACCATTTCACGCTTTGCAATAGCTTTTGCTATATCCATTTTGGGCGACAAATCGGGTGGGGTATTCATCATATATTGCTGAATATACCACTTAACACCGAGTTTTTTTGCCACATAGGCCGCAAGATACGTGACGGCAACAGCCAACCCATCATGAGCATACCTCAATTCCCATTGATGCGCATCATTTATCTCTACCGGCACATCATGATCAGCATTCCACTTTATACCTTCCATATTTTCTGCTATGGCGTCCAACAGATTCCTCTCGGAACGACGGTCAAGTTCGGAATACCAAAAAAGAGGAATCGCCGCCCACGCATTGTTAACCGTTTCTTTCAAAAGCTTGGAAAAATCTACTATCCGATTTGTGCCGGAATAACATCTGATCAAAGGGTAATTTCCTGTTCGACTTGTTTGATAAAGCTTTATAAAGTCTGCTTTTGAGCGTATCGGTGCCCCCCCTGCTCCATCCTGTGCAGAATGCATCTTATCGGGTTCGAAAAAATATTGCTGACAATTCTGATCCGGAGCCAAAGAAATAATATCCAACAGTTCGGATTCTGCCAATTTCTTAATTTCCTCTACGGTCTCATCTATTGTCTGAAGTCCGATGTGATGCCTTATCAGCGGGTAAGGATGTTTAAATGCAATTCTTTCGGGTAAGCTGT
>CAYUIY010000115.1:0-5066 GCA_964444915.1 uncultured Dysgonomonadaceae bacterium | reverse complement strand
TGTCAACAAGAACAACCGGAATGCCATCGCCTTCTATCAACGGATGGGATTTTATATTGCTAAAGAAGAAGTAATCGACATCGGCAACAACTTCGTCATGGATGATTATGTTTACGAAAAATCGCTCGATCATGAATAGGCGTATCGACAGAAAGGGGCGTCTCGCAACACGAACAGGCATCGTTCACTATAACTAACCGTATCAAACATGAACAGGTATTTTCACGGCCGAATCCAATCTTTTCGCTTCGCTTTCAGGGGATTGCGCACGCTGTTTAGAGAAACGCCAAACGCGCGCATTGAGTTGGTCATGGCCCTGTTGGCCGTTGCATTGGGTTTTTTGTTGCATATTTCCGCGACGGAATGGTTGGCCATTTGCATCGTAATCGGGATGGTGCCGGCGTGTGAAGCCATGAACACCGCCATCGAAAGGCTGTCGGATTATGTATCTCAACATCAAAAACATCCGATAATCAGGAAAGTGAAAGACGTGGCAGCCGCCGGAGTTTTAATAGCCGCCATAGCCGCGCTGGCAGTAGGAATATTGATTTTCCTCCCCAAACTCGTCGCCCTACTGTAACCGCCGCTCCTCGTGTAACTTGCTGAAACGGTGACGAACTCCCATATCTGCCTTCGTTTTCGTTCATATATTCTTCCCCTGTCCTTGCTTAAACGGATCCGAACATCCGAATTTGACCGGGACATATGAGGTAAAAACCCTTAAAATAACGCCCTTACACCTGCAGCATACTCATTCCATACGCTCGATGCACAAGATTTTTTATTCGAATTAAAGATACTTATAACAGCAGCAAGTTTACTTCATGCGTTTTCCGCGTACCCCGATTCCTGCATCTTTTCGGACGTAAAAACTGCAGCCTGTCCGCTTCAGGCATTTTCTGCATCTTTTCGCACGTAAAAACCGGAGAATATTCGCACTTTGTTCGCTTCTTCTTCGCTCCTCCTTCGCTGTTTGTTCGCTCCAAGGCAGGGACAACCGCTCCGGATTCCACTGCTTGATGATACATGAAACCCGCATCCTCACTACATAAACCGCACGATTGTCATGCGGACTCGGCGCAACCCTGATGCAAGCATGGAGCGAGGATGGTACGGCCTTGGTACGGCGAAGGTACGGTTTTGTCCTGATGTAATCGGTAACTTTGAATCCCCGAAATTCGGCAAAGTTGATTCCCCGATTATAAATAATTTGATGAAAGTTTACTCGGTTGTCCTATTTTTTTTATTACTAAAGATTGTTTTTCTGTTTTCCATCCGTCAACCGGTGCCGGATAGTTTGACGACTTCACTATTTATAGAGAAGTCTGTCGAGTAGTGCGCTTGCGTTTTGCACTTGCCGATTGACTCTACCGAAAAATCATTGCGTAAAAATATTTGTTTTAAAATACGAAATTTTTTACCTTTGCACTTCAAAAAATTGTCCTATGGTGTAATGGTAGCACAACAGATTCTGGATCTGTTTGTCTTGGTTCGAATCCAGGTAGGACAGCAACCCTTACAAATAACTGCTTAATATTTAGGCAGTTATTTTTTTATAAAAGACAATTAAGTTATTGTGGCCTTGATTTTTATTTTCGCTCGCTTGGAAATACTTTAATTTTCGTGTACTTTTGTTGTATGTATTACAGACGTAAAGTTATATTGGCTTTATTACAGCTTTTTGATGGAGAGTTAAATAAAATCAGTCTTCAGAAATTGCTTTTCCTGTTCTCGCATCGGCAAGTGAAAGCAGAATATGATTTTGTTCCCTATAAGTATGGATGTTATTCTTTTTCGGCAAACGCCGATTTGTCGGTAATGGTAAAAGGAGGAATATTATCGGAAACCCCTACTTCCTTTGTAATAAATGAACGTGCTGATTATGTGCAAGCATTGAAGAAAGATGACCGGAAACTGATGCAGGAAATAAAACAACAGTTTGGGAAAATGAACGTAAATGCGCTGATGAGGTATACTTACCTTCATTTTCCTTATTGGGCGATAAACAGTAAAAAAGCAAAGGAAATATTATCGGCGGAAGAGCTCCAAAAAGTTAACGAGAGTGAACCCAGTAGTAAAAAAATTGCCCTTTTTACCATTGGTTATCAAGGAATTTCTTTGGAAAAATATTTGAATCGTTTGATCAAAAACAACATTAAGGTATTAGTGGATGTGCGATACAATCCCGTAAGTATGAAGTATGGTTTTAGCAAAAGTCAGTTACACTATTATTGCGAAAATCTGGATATCCGATATGTTCATTTTCCCGAAGTAGGTATTGCGTCGGCGCAACGCAGAACGTTAAATACCCAGGAAGATTATGACAAGTTGTTTGCTTCCTACAAGCAGGACAATTTAACCAAAACCGTATCCACACAAATGCAAATATTCAACTTGTTAAAACAGTACGAACGCATTGCATTGACCTGTTTTGAAGCCAATATTTGCCAATGTCACCGTAAATATTTGGCAGAAGCCATTGAAAAATTACCCGGTTTTGAATACGAAATCAAACATTTGTAAAGATGGCCCTGACAAAAGTTTTAGTTACCGTGAAAACATACCCTACCCTTTCCTGCAAATATGAAGAATTGGTTTGTACTGCCGGATTTCGCGAAGACAGCTCTTGGGTTAGAATTTATCCGATTCAGTTTCGCAAAAAATCATACGACCAACAATACAAAAAATACGATTGGATAGAAATTGATCTTATTAAAAACGAAAGTGATTTCAGACCTGAAAGCTATCGCCCTGTAGCATATAATAGTGAAATAAAAATACTGGATCATATAGAAACCTCTAACAATTGGGCAGAAAGAAAAAAAATTGTTTTGGGCAAAGTTTATTATAACTTAACCGAATTGATTGCAGAAGCCAAAAACAGGGATATTTGTACATCATTAGCCGTATTCAAACCTTCCAAAATACTGGATTTTATTATCGAAGAAGATGAACGGGAATGGGATAAAAGAAAGTTGGCAAAATTAGACGCCGAACGTCGGCAAGGAAATTTATTTCAACAACCGGAGAATCCTTTTAAAATAGTCAGAAAATTACCTTATAAATTTTCCTATATATTTGAAGATAATCAAGGTCGGAGAAGTAAAATGATGATTGAAGATTGGGAAATTGGACAACTTTATTGGAACTGTCTAAAAAGCAATAAAGGAGAAGAAATAAAAGCGGTGACCACAGTAAAGAAAAAATACTTCGACGATTTTGCAAAGAAAAAAGATTTGTATTTTTATTTAGGAACGTCTCAGATCTATCATTTCAATTCATATAATCCATTTATGATTATTGGAACATTTCATCCTCCCTTCGATAGTCAACTATCTTTTTTCTGATTCTGATTTAAGGATATCCCAATCGGCTTGTAACTCTTCGGTTGAGGGTGAATTACAGGAAAATGCAACTTGTAAGGATTTCTTACAAGTTCAAACCGAAGGCTCCCGTAAAGTCGAAAAACTATTATCCAATGCAGGAAGCGTCAGTCATCGGCAAGTTATAGACAAAGCTAAAGACGAATTTCGCAAATACCGGCTCAAAACGTTGTCTCCGGTAGAAAAAGCCAATTTTGAAAGCATCAAAGCTGTTCTGAAAAAAAATTGAGAAGGGAGAAAAAGAAAATGAGTAAAATCGATGAACTGATCGCACAATATTAACCCAATGGCGTGGGATACATGTCCTGTTCGTCCGTATGAATGCATTTGGAACACCCGAAAATAAAATAAAAACAATAAAATTGAAGTCAACAACTATTTAAGTGGACTCAAAAATTGGAAATCAAAATATAATTATATATTTTTGTAAATCATGTAATTTTTTTCAATTGGTGTGAAAACATACAAATAAAATATAACTCTTTTTACTCTGCAAAAGACATGAAAAAATCCACTCTTTTTTTAACGTTGATTCCTTTTCTTTTTGTGGCTTCCTGCTCCGATAAAGAAGATGAGGAATTAATTACACCGAAATCTTCCGTCGAAATTAAGGGGAAAGTGGAGAAGGGTCCTTTCGTTAAAGGATCGGAAGTCAAGCTCTACGAGCTCGACAACTCGCTCAAACAGACGGGTGTAAATTATACGACACGAATAATAAGCGATGGAGGCGATTTCGATTTTGGCGAGTTGGAGGTATCTTCTCCTTATGTTTTGTTGACTGCCGACGGATACTATTTTAACGAAGTGAGAGGTAACCTTTCCGAAGGACGGCTCTCGCTCGATGCACTTGTGGATGTGTCGAAACAGCAGGATATCAATGTGAATATTTTGACACACCTTAAAAAAGAGCGTATTCTTACGTTGATCAAAGAGGGAAAATCTTTCAAGGATGCAAACAAACAGGCTCAACAAGAGTTACTCACCTGCTTTGCTTTGCAAGAGTACGCCGATAAAGATGCGAGTACCTATTCGATAGCAGCAGGCACCGATGAGGCTGCAGCCTTAATCATTATTTCCTCTATTGTATTGACGGACAAATCGGATGCCGAGGTTACGGAATATCTTACGAGGTTGAGTGAAGAATTTAAGAACACCGGGACTTTTTCCGATGAAGTCAAGGCTGAAATACGGGAAAAAAGCAGGCATTTATCTTTTGAATCGATTGAAGATCATATCATCGAACGATATAGCGAGCTTGGTAAAACCATAGAAGTAAAAGACTTGAGTTATTATGTGGACTGGGATGGCGATGGCATTGCCGGCAATGAATTGGGCGATCCGGACGAGGAAAGAATACTGCGTTTCGAAACCGATACGCTACATGTAGCTGCCGCCGGAGGGAGGTATGAAGTGAAGATAGAGACCAATATTCCTTTTTCAGACCACCCTGCTATCGTAATTTCAGAAGATAATTATTTCTCTGAATCTTTGATTAAAACCGGAAATATTAGCTATACGGCATCTCTCCAGAGCGACAAGGTTGTATTGGAAGTTGAGCCGGCAGAATCAAGAATAATGAATAATACAACCTTCACTATTTTCAGTTTCGATGGTCAGAACAAAGCCGAATTGGTACTTGTGCAGGAAGGGGATCCCAATAAACCGTTGGAACTGACTTCGACC
>CAYUIY010000114.1:0-5071 GCA_964444915.1 uncultured Dysgonomonadaceae bacterium | reverse complement strand
TCCTGGTAGGACAACAAAGAAACATGCTATTATAGCGTGTTTCTTTATTTATATTTATACGCGTTTATGCGCAAACGAAGGTGTAGAAATTTCATTAAATATTTTTCTCGTGCCAACATCAAATATACCGACACTTGCTGCCATTACCCCATCACACCAAGAAAATTTAAATCAATTCTAAATATTAAATCTAATATAGCCACTATAAACACTATTGATATAATTATGCACATATGCATATGCACAACTTATCTGCGTTTTTCAAAAAATTCTTTCATCAACGCTGCACACTCATCCGCCAAAACACCTGCCATTACAGCGGTTTTAGGATGAAGAATCAAAGATGAAAACCAGGAATAGCCATATTTTTCGTCCGACGCGCCATAAACAATTCGTGAAATTTGTGCCCACCGCAAAGCACCGGCACACATGACACAAGGCTCTACCGTGACATAGAGCGTACAATCGAGGAGGTATTTGCCACCCATCACGCTAGCGGCAGCAGTAATGGCCTGCATTTCGGCATGTGCCGTAACATCATTCAACGTTTCGGTAAGATTATGTGCACGGGCAATAATACGATCGTTGTTCACAATAACAGCTCCAACCGGTACTTCGCCCTTATCGAAAGCTTTTTTGGCTTCCATAAGAGCCTGACGCATAAAATATTCATTATTTAATAACATCGTATTCAACATTTAAAAGCTAAAAGATTATTTGTAAGAATGGCACTCACATAGATTTGCAAATATACAATCAAATCCTTTATTTATCGTTAATCACAGACATTTGCAAAATTCATCCTATCTTAGAAACCGGTTAATTCAATTACCAAAATTTATAAGGCAGGCATAACAAAACATCTGACAAACTCAATATAAGTATACTTTTTTGCAGATATTTACAAAAATAAATACTATTGACACTATTAACCTTATTAACGTTAATACGTAAAAAGCAACAACATCCCATTTCACTGAATAGAAGCACGAAACCTTAACTGCTGATTTTCTGAACGATATACGATAAAAAAAGGAAGATAGAGCCTGAAAATAGGTTTCCGCGATCAATGAAAAAATTTTTTATCTCCCGTCGGATTTTCCGACGAATACAAAAATTATGATTTGCCTTCATTCCGACAATGTTCTTTAACAAATAAAGGCGGTTTTCAAACAAACCAAAGCAGTTTTTACGTCAAAAACCCCGTTTTTCGCCCGTCGGATTTTCAGAAACAGGATATTATTTTTTCTTTCTCTCGTCGGAAAATCCGACGGAGGAATTAAGTTGATTAGTGTTAACGCACGTTTTTCGAAAAAGGATAAAATTTTCGTGCACGCTAACCCCGTTCCCCGACGGAAGATAAAATTTTATTTCGTTGCTGTCGGAAAAATCCACGGAAAGAACAAATACATTAAAAAGAACAACACGAAGGCAATTTACTTCACCCGGGTATTTTGATTTTAAAACAAAAGAACAATTTTACCCTCTTCGGTGTTAGTTTGATAACAATAAACTCAAAAACACGATGGAAAATTTCAATTTTTACAGCCCCACCTATTTTATTTTCGGTAAAGGCCGAGAAAACGAAGTGGGTGAATGGATGAACCGATTTGGTGGTTCGAAAGTACTTGTCCATTACGGAGGAAGTTCGGCCGTCAAAAGCAGGTTATGTGATAAGAAAACTACATCATACGAATAATAAATTTTATACGATGGCTCAACACAATGAACTCGGCAAACAAGGGGAAGAAGCCGCGGTACAGTTTTTGCTGGCAAAAAATTACCGGATACGCGAGCGAAATTGGACTTTTAGAGGTTATGAGCTGGATATTATTGCCGAAAACAATACTTATATTATTTTTGTAGAAGTAAAAAGTAGAACATCGCTGCAATGGGGATACCCGGAAGATTTTGTCGATGAAAGGCGAATGCGGCGAATGGTAAAAGCCGCCAATTGCTATCTTATTGGAAAAAAGATCGATAAGCCTGCGCGATTCGATATTATCGGTGCATTATGGAATGGACATGAGTTCAAATTGAATCATATTGAAGACGCTTTCTTGCCTTCATGGTGAGTTTCTTTTACGATAACGAATAAAAAAATTTATGGATCGATTAAGCAAAAAAAGAGAAATTATCCGATTGGACGAAACCGAATCCACCAATTCATACATGAAAGAACTTGTCAGGGAAAAACATCCCGAAGAGGGTTCAATAGTGATTGCCGAATACCAAACCGGAGGTCGGGGACAAAGAGGAAATCATTGGTTTTCGTCAAAAGGTAAAAACTTATTGTTCAGCTTGCTCATTTATCCAAAAAATATTTTTGCCAATGAACAATTTATCCTATCACGCATCACCTCATTGGCAATCAAAAAAACGTTGGATCGATTTACCGACGAAATTCGCATTAAATGGCCCAACGATATCTATTGGAAAGATAAAAAAATTGCAGGTATCCTCATCGAAAACGACCTCCAAGGAAACAAAATAAAAAATACGATTATCGGCATTGGATTGAACCTTAATCAGGAAGTTTTTCCGCCCGAGTTGCCCAACCCCGTTTCACTAAAACAAATTACAGGGAAAATTTACGATAAAAATTCTATTCTCGATATCCTGTTACACGAATTTTTCATCCTCTACCGTGCATTGGAACAAGGAGAAACCGTTAATATCGAAGAAGAATACATGCGCAATTTATACAGACGAGACAATTACTATTGGTTTAAAGACGCAAAAGGAAAGTTCAAAGCAAAAATCGTGGACACACTCCCCTCGGGGCAACTCATATTGAAAACACCGGATGACGATAACATACGAACATATGCTTTTAAAGAGATTGCTTTTATAAACGAATAAATAAAAATGAAATATAAACGAATACTATTGAAGCTCAGCGGTGAATCGCTGATGGGAGAAAAACAATACGGCATGGACGAAACCCGCCTTGCCGAATATGCCGAACAAATTAAAGAAGTTGCCCAACAGGGAGTAGAGGTGGGTATCGTTATCGGCGGGGGAAATATCTTTCGCGGACTTAGCGGCACATCGCAAGGATTCGACCGGGTGAAAGGCGACCAAATGGGAATGTTGGCAACCGTTATCAATAGTCTGGCACTCAGCTCGGCTCTCACCGCAATTGGACAAAAAAACCGCGTGTTTACAGCCATCCGCATGGAACCAATTGGTGAACTCTATACCCATCAGAAAGCTATTGAGGCGCTGCAAAACAAAGAAATTGCCATTTTTTCTTGCGGCACAGGAAACCCGTTCTTCACCACCGACACGGCAGCTGCCTTGCGCGGAATCGAAATTGAAGCCGATATTCTGTTAAAAGGGACACGGGTAAACGGCGTTTATACTGCCGATCCCGAAAAAGATCCAACCGCAAGCAAGTTCGACGAAATTTCGTTCGACGAAATCTATTTTCGGGGACTAAAAGTAATGGATCTGACCGCCACCACCCTTTGTAAAGAAAATAATCTGCCGCTAATCGTTTTTAATATGGATATACCGGGAAACCTCAAAAAGGTAATTTTCGGAGAAAATATAGGCACATATGTGCATACATAAAAAAATTTTGTTTATCTTACCAAAATAAAAATCATAAAAGATATGGCTGATATTTCTGTAATTAAAAAAGAAACCGAAGAAAAAATGAAGATGACCATCGAATTTCTCGATGAAACCTTCGCCCGTATTCGTGCCGGAAGAGCCAATACACATATTCTCGACGGCGTGCGTGTAGAATATTATGGAAGTTTGGTTCCCCTATCAAACGTGGCTACCATAACAACTCCCGACGCAAAAACCATCTTAATACAACCATGGGAAAAAACGATGCTGAAAGTAATCGAAAAAGCCCTTATCAATTCCAACGTTGGCATTACTCCTGAAAACAACGGCGAAGCAATCCGACTAAACATCCCTCCCTTGACCGAAGAACGACGAAAAACACTGGTGAAACAAACTAAGCAAGAGGCCGAAGACGCAAAAATAAGTATTCGTAATGCCCGTCGTGATGCAATTGAGGAAATAAAAAAAGAAGTGAAAAACGGACTTGCGGAAGATATCGGAAAAGATGCAGAAGAAGAGATTCAAAAACTTCACGACAAATACATCAAAAAAATTGATGAAATGTTTGCTGCAAAAGAAAAAGAAATTCTTACTATTTGAATTAAAAAGTAAAAAAATCGAGAAGATATCACCTGCGGTGCCAAAACACTGCACCACAAGGTGCGTGAAATGAGAGGGCTGGTAATTAAAAATACAGGCAACACCTATTGGGTGCGTATGGAAAACGGAGAAGAAATTGTGTGTCAGGCGAAAGGCAATTTTCGCTTGAGAGGAATCCGTAGTACCAGCCCGATTGTGGTGGGCGATTATGTAATTATCGATAAAAATCCCGATGGAACAGCTTTCATTACCGAAATAGAAGATCGAAAAAATTACATTGTCCGCCGTGCATCCAATCTTTCCAAGCAAGCACATATTCTGGCTGCAAATATAGATGAAGCACTTTTGTGTGTCACCGTTCGCTTTCCCGAAACCACCACAATTTTTATCGATCGATTTCTGGCAACAGCCGAGGCATACCGTATTCCTGTATGCCTCGTCTTCAATAAAATAGATCTATACGATGAGGAAGACAAGGAATATCTCGACGGACTGATCTATTTGTACGAAACCATTGGCTATCCGCATTTAGAAACATCTGCAGAAACAGGAGAAGGCATTGAAGCACTTCGAGAAAGAATTAAAAACAAAGTAACGTTACTTGCCGGCCATTCGGGTGTCGGGAAATCGAGCTTGATCAACGCACTGCAAAAAGATGCTTCACGCAAAGTCGGAAAAATTTCGGACTATCATCTCAAAGGAACACACACAACCGCATTTTCCGAAATGATTAAGATCGACACAGGTGGCTATATAATTGATACACCGGGCATAAAAGGATTCGGAATTATCGACATGACCCCACAAGAAATATCGCACTATTTCCCCGAAATTTTTCGATTTTCAAAAAATTGCCGCTACTACAATTGCATGCATATCAACGAACCCGATT
>CAYUIY010000113.1:0-5093 GCA_964444915.1 uncultured Dysgonomonadaceae bacterium | reverse complement strand
TAAAATCGGGAACTCCTCTTATAACGGTTTCGGCCAAAAATATGGTAAACGGAGATCCTTCGGTAGCGGCAGAGGTTGAATACGAGTCGGCTTTGCGCGAATACGAAAGGGCGAAAAGCCTTGTGGCCGATCGGTTGATTTCGCAAGAAGAGTTTGAACAAGTTCGGCTGCGTTACGAAAAGGCAAAAAATGCCTTCCCCTCGGCCATCACCTCGTCGGGAGTAACGGTTTCGTCGCCAATCGACGGTTATATTAAAAAGGTGTACGTCAAAAAGGGAGATTATGTGGAGATTGGGCAACCCCTTGCTGTGGTTACTCGCGATAAGCGGCTGCAGCTTCGTGCCGAGGTTTCAGAAAAATATGCCGATCGTCTCTCAACCCTCACGGGAGCTAACTTTAAACCCTCCTACGGCAATACCTTATATAAATTGTCCGATTTGAATGGACGGTTGATTTCGTATGGTCGCACTGTGGATGAAAATTCGTTTTATATGCCGGTTATCTTCGATTTCGACAATCGCGGAGATATTGTTCCCGGTTCGTATGTCGATGTTTTTTTGTTATCGTTGCCGCTGATGGATGTCATTGCTGTGCCTGTTTCGGCAGTGACCGAAGAGCAAGGACTTCATTTCGTTTATGTGCAATTGGACAGGGAGGTTTTTAAAAAGCAAGAAGTGCATATCGGGTTGAGTGACGGAGAGCGGGTGCGGATTTTATCCGGACTTAAGGAAGGAGACAGAGTAGTCACGAAAGGTACTTATCAGGTTAAATTGGCAGCCACTGCTTCGGTTATTCCCGAAGGACATTCACACGCACATTAAAATTACGGAGAAGTCATGTTGGATAAATTAATTCGATTTTCACTCGATAATCGAGTGACGATACTGGCAATAGCGGTTTTGTTGCTGATTGTGGGCTCTTTTGTGGTTTCGAAAATGGAAGTGGATGTGTTTCCCGATTTGAATGCGCCTACGGTGGTTGTCATGACCGAAGCGCCCGGTATGGCGCCCGAAGAGGTGGAGCGTTTGGTGACGTTTCCTGTTGAGACGGCTGTAAACGGGGCTACCGATGTGCGGCGGGTGCGCTCTTCTTCAACTACCGGTTTCTCTGTAGTTTGGGTGGAATTTGATTGGGGCACCAATATCTTTACAGCACGTCAGATTGTTTCGGAAAAGTTGTCGGCCATAAACGATCAATTACCGCCCGAGGTGGGAAATCCTACGTTAGGTCCGCAGTCGTCTATCTTGGGAGAAATCATGATTATCGGGCTCACTGCCGATTCCGTTACGTCGATGGAAGAGCTGCGTACGTTGGCAGACTGGACCCTCCGTCCGCGGTTATTGTCGACGGGCGGTGTGGCGCAGGTATCTGTTCTTGGCGGAGATGTGAAGGAATACCGGATTGCTCTCGATCCGAACAAGATGAAACACTACGGTGTGGGACTGAATGAGGTGATGGCTGTTGTGGATGGGATGAATCGGAATTCTTCCGGCGGTGTTCTTTATGAATACGGCAACGAATATATCATTCGTGGAATGCTTTCCACGAATCGAATCGGCGAGATGGGAAAGGCGTTGGTTAAAAAAATAGACGGTGTTCCTGTTGTGTTGGAAGATATTGCGGAAATGGGTACCGGTGCAAAACTGCCCCGCATGGGCGTGGCATCGCTTAACGGTAAACCGGCTGTTATGTTGACCGTCACCAAGCAACCCAACGTTGATACAAAAAAACTGACGGAAAAAATCGATGCTTCGCTGAGCGATATCTGCAATAATTTGCCTCCCGATGTACATATTTCAACCGATATTTACCGCCAGTCGCATTTTATCGATAATGCTATTCATAATGTGGTGGAAGCGCTGTTGATGGGTGGACTTTTTGTGGTGATTGTGCTGGTTGTTTTTCTGATGAATGCCCGCACCACGCTGATATCGCTGGTTACCATACCGATTTCTGTATTGACCACCTTTGTGGTGGTGAAATTAATGGGGTTGACCATCAATACAATGAGCTTGGGCGGTCTTGCCATTGCCATTGGGTCGTTGGTCGACGATTCGATTGTCGATGTGGAGAATGTGTTTAAACGTTTGCGCGAGAATCGGCTGAAACCGCACAACGAGCAAAAAAATGTGCTCCAAGTTGTTTTTAATGCTTCGCGCGAAGTGCGCAGGCCGATTTGGAGTTCGACGCTGATTGTGGTGGTTAGTTTTATTCCGCTTTTCTTTTTGCAGGGAATGGAAGGGCGCATGCTGATTCCGCTTGGGTTGACGTTCGTTATTGCGTTGTTTGCCTCTACGGTGATTTCGCTTACGTTGACACCGGTTTTATGCAGTTATTTACTGGGTAGTGAAAAAAATGATCCAAGTAAAAATGATCCATTTCTGGTGCGTAAATTAAAAACAATATATCGCAATTTGTTGGAAAGTGTGCTGGTTCACAAAAAAGAGTTTTTGGTGTGCGTAGGCGTGGTGTTGGCAGTTTCTGTCGTCATGTTGTTGTCTTTTGGTCATAGTTTTTTGCCGCCGTTCAACGAAGGATCGTTTACTATAAACGTGAGTACATTACCGGGAGTTTCGCTTGACGAGTCGGATAAAATCGGGAAAATGGCCGAAGATATTTTGTTGAGTATTCCCGAGATTCAGGTTGTTGGTCGAAAAACAGGGCGTGCCGAGCTGGATGAACACGCACTGGGGGTAAATGTTTCAGAGATAGAGGCTCCTTATGAGTTGCAAGGGCGATCGAAAGAGGAAATCATTGCCGAGATTCGGGAGAAAATGAAGGTTATTCCCGGTGTGAATATCGAAATTGGTTCGCCGGTTTCGCATCGAATCGATGCCATGCTTTCGGGAACACAGGCCAATATTGCCGTCAAGCTGTTTGGACCCGATCTTAACAAAATGTATGTGATCGGGAATCAAATAAAATCGGTTGTTTCGAAAATCGACGGAGTAGTAGATCTTAATGTTGAACAACAAGTGGAACGTCCGCAGTTGAAGATTGTTCCCAAGCGGGAAATGCTTGCCAAATATGGTATTACACTTCCCGAATTCAAAGAAGCGATTGGTGTGCTATTGGAAGGGAAACCGGTTTCGCAGGTTTATGAAGGGGATCGCTCGTTTGATCTTACTTTGAGGGTCAAGGACAATAGCAGAGAGAGTATGGAAGCAATTGGTAATTTGTCAATGGATGCCGATGGACAAAAAGTGCCTTTGTGTCAGGTGGCCAATATTGTTTCATCGTCGGGTCCCCATACGATTAATCGGGAGAATGTTTCGCGCAAGATGGTGGTTTCGGCAAATATCACCGGGCGTGACCTGCAAGGAGCCGTGAACGATATTCGCAAAACCATCGAGAATGAAATTCGACTTCCGGAGGGTTATCATGTGGAGTATGGAGGGCAGTTTGAAAGTGCACAATCGGCATCGCGTACCCTGACCTTGGCTTCGGTGCTATCTATTCTTGCGATTTTTCTATTGCTTTTTGCAGAATTTAGAAGCTGGCCCCAAGCCGCAATAGCTATGTTGAATCTTCCCTTGGCTCTTATTGGAGGAGTGTTTATTGTCTTTTTCACCGGCGGTATATTAAATATCCCTTCCATTATTGGATTTATATCGTTGTTTGGAATTGCTACCCGAAACGGCGTGCTGCTTCTTAATCGGTATAACGATTTGCATGCAGCGGGACTTTCGGTTCACGATACCGTTATTCGAGGTTCGCTGGATCGATTGAATCCGATTTTGATGACGGCCTTGTCTTCGGCCTTGGCGTTGTTGCCCATGGCTTTGAGCGGCCATCTTCCGGGCAACGAAATTCAGAGTCCCATGGCTAAAGTTATATTGGGTGGATTAATTACTTCTACAGCACTTAACGGGTTTGTTATTCCGATTATGTATGGTTTTGTTGCCGGGAAAAAAGAAAAGGAACACAAATTATTAAACGATGAACAATGAGAAAAATACTGTTTTTATGTACGATAATCTTAAATATGACGATTTGTGCCAATAATGATGAGATAAATCGTATTCTGGCTTCCATTGAGCAAAACAATGGCAGCTTAAAAGCATTGCGCAAAGATGCCGATGCCCGGATTGCGGCTAATCGTGAGGAGATGATGCCCGACGATCCGGAAGCGGAATTTGCTTATTTGTGGGGAAGTCCGCATGAAATAGGTAAAAGGCAAGATGTGAATGTCTCCCAAGGTTTTGATATTCCCTTGATAACGGGTATGAGAAAAAAGGTGGTTTCACGCGAGAACGAACTGGTGGAACTAAATCATCGATGGGAGCGGACATATGTCCTGATGGAAGCAAAAAAAATGTGTGTTGAGCTGATTTATTACAATGCTCTTCGACAGGAACTGGATAAGCAACTACAATGGGCAGAACATGTGGCCGATTTGTACCGGAGACAGTACGATAAGGGTAATATCGGAATGCCGGAGTACAACAATGCGCAGCTCAACCTTGCCGAAATAAAACATGAAGTTGCGCGTGTTGATATTGAACGAAAGCGAATCCTTTCGGAGTTGAAACGCATGAATGGTGGAATTGCTGTTGATCTGAGCAATACGCGATACGATCTTCATCCTCTTCCTGCCGATTTCGAAAAATGGTATGAACAAATGGAGCAAAGGAATCCGATGCTTGTTTATGCTTACAAAGAAACAGAACTGAACCGATACCGGATAAAAGTGGCTAAAAAGGCAAATTTGCCCCGCTTCTCGGTGGGTTATCTGATGGAAAATGTGGTGGGCGAACGGTATCAAGGCATAACGTTGGGGATATCGGTGCCGCTGTGGAGGAATTCAAAACGGTTGGAATACGCAAAAACAGAGGCGGAGGCATCGGAAATGCATGCAACGAATGCCCGAAAGGAGTTTTACGAAGGCTTTCATTCATTATATTTGCAAGCACGAGAATTGCAGCAAGTGTTGTTGGATTATCACGATGCTGTGAAATTGTATAACAATGCCGACCTTTTGGTAAAGGCATTGGATTTGGGCGAAATTTCCATTATGGATTACCTTGTTCAAATGAAGTTTTATTACAATAGGGTAGCGAAAGTTTTGGAAGTAGCACGCGATTATGAACTCG
>CAYUIY010000112.1:0-5099 GCA_964444915.1 uncultured Dysgonomonadaceae bacterium | reverse complement strand
CCATGAGTAAGAGAGGATTCGATTGGAAAAAGATCGAAAATCGATTTTTATGTATGAGTCCACTTTAAAAATCGGCATTTATTCCATTGGACGAACTAAGTTCAACTTAGAAGTGCAACACTCTCGGTAAGTTTTATATGGTTTTTTCAAACGGTATCATTGGATGAAATACTTTATATCAACTTTGAAGATGAGCGTCTGATTGGGATGACTTCTAATGACTTAAACCTGATTCTGGAAGTTCACTTAGAAATGTATGGCAAAAAACCGATATTATTTTTAGATGAAATACAAATAATAGAGGGGTGGGAAAAATTTGCCCGCAGAATGGCTGACATAGAAAACAGAATTTATATTACAGGAAGTAATGCAAATATGTTGAGTCAGGAAATACAGACCACGCTTGGTGGACGATTTCTTACTATTGATGTTTATCCTTATTCTTTTAAAGAGTTTCTAACAGCTAATGAAATTATCGCAGACAAGAACTCTCTTTCTTCAACAGTTACTAAGGCCGAAATTTTGAGACTATTTAATGAATACTTTTATTTTGGCGGGCTTCCGGAAGTAATAAAATATAATGCTAAAAGAGATTACCTTTCGGGTGTGTTCCAAAAAATATACCTGGGGGATATTGCAAGCCGTTATTCTGTAAACAACATTTTTGCCCTTCGTATTTTGTTCAAAAAGCTTGCTGAAAGCATTAAGCAACCCATTTCATTTACCCGTATAAAAAATATTATGTCAACAACAGGGGTAAAGGTAGGAACACAAACCATAATTAATTACATAGAGTACGCGAAAGATGCATGGCTTATATCTTCAATACAAAACATAGCCGGCAAATTAGCAGAAAAAGAATCTAATCCGAAGTACTATTTTACTGATAATGGTATATTAAATCTCTTCCTTATTGACGGGGAAACTTCGCTTCTTGAAAATTTGGTGGCAATAACCCTTTTACGCAGATATGGCCGCACCGACTCTGTTTATTTCTACAACAAGGGAGTTGAAGTAGACTTCTACATTCCGGAAGATGAGTTGGCTATACAGGTTAGTTATAATTTAAATAAAAGTGATGGCACTTTTGAGAGAGAAACAGGTGCTCTGGTCAAATTTTCTAAAGTATTCAACTGTCGGAAGCATTTGATTATCACTAGAAATTCTGAGCAAAAATTAAATATCGAAAATACTACAATTGATATTGTACCTGTTTGGAAATGGGTTTTAGGGCTGTCGGAAGAATTAATTTAGTACACCATTGCAAAAGCATAATCTGTATGTTGCAGACAGGCAACGAAGACCTGGCAGGTTATTATCTCTCCTGTTTGTATATCAACTAATCAGATCCAAGGGAGTCTAAGTAATCTTGTGCTGTTATCATCTCTCCTGTCTGTATATCAACATAGGATAAAGTGTCCCCGGCAAAATCGACCAAAAGTTTGTCTCCCGGGCAGGAGCTTAAAACCATCGTAGGATGACTGGCACTTTGATGCTGACCCAGGTGGAAACAAAACTGGCTGTAACCGTAACCATCGGGGTGTTCCGAGCGGTATTCCTGCCACAACGTAAACCGCGTTAAATGATTCTTGGGGTTTTCAAGTTCCTTTATATAATCATCGAGGAGCAGTTTCAGCGTATCGAAACGCTTGTCACTGTACGCGGGATTACCGGCGTGAAAAACAAATTCCAGAACAGGATCATCAAGAAGCAACAAATCTTCAATACCGACATCCATCTTTTCCGGTCTGACTTTGTAAGACTTGATGGTATTACGGGAGATACCGGTAATACCTGCAATAGTCTTGACTCCTTTACTTGCTTGCAGCAATAAAAGCATTTGCTTTATTTTATTCATACTTGTTGTTTTTCCTGACATAATTCCTTCGTCGTTAGTAGTTAATAACCTACGAAGTAAATAAAAACCATCGGAAAATCAACAGTGAAGAGGGGTCAACATGCTCCGGAATATCCAATTATTTATTTTCCTTGATTGATTTTAGCGTAATTGTTTCGCCATACAAACCTGTATTTTCATCTTTAATTTTAATCTCCATTTCAGAAGAAGATAAACGCATAACCTTCCAGTATTCCTGGTGAGTTTGCATGGTAACCAACACTTCATCAAACAATAAGTTATCGGACTTGAAGGAAAGTGCCTCTACGACCCTTATCTTCTCCCCATTCTCATAAGTGGTCCAGAATTTGTTTCCCGGGAACGCACCATTATACGAAAAATAATATTCCGTTGTGTATTCTTTACCGCCTTCCACGTAAGTGTATTCCCAGCCTCTGACAAAGTCATGCATAGCCCTGTTTTTATCCTTGCTGACACCGGTTTGAAACTCGCCTTTCACTTTCCACATTGTTGAATTATTTTCGCGCAGGGGCGAGGGTACCTCATACTCAAATTTTGCATATACATGCCCGTCCTCGGGTTTTGTTACGTCTAAATCCAAACGCACAAATTCGATGTACCCGTTTCCAAAGGATTCCTTTGTTTTAATTTCTGTCACATTAAACGATTCGTGTTGTTCAAGAGGAACTTCCTCCCACGATGTCAACTCAAACAAAGGCGGATTCTTACTCTGGGCACCTTCGGATTTGACGTAATATCTTTTACCCACAACAATGGGTTCGGTGGTTGGGAGACACACCCTTACCAAAAATTCAGGCTCTTGAGACGTTTTGTCAACAGGACTGCAAAACTGCGAAAATGTAAAGTAAATACTGTCGTTATCCATATAATCATACCTTGCATTCATTCCTATCGGAGGCCCAAAGTTTATTGCGGGTAAAAACTCTAACTTTTCAAACTTCTCACCGTTTATTTCACAACGCAAGTAATGTTTGGATTGGAAATCTTCTTGTATCTTTTCACAACTTGTCAACCCCAGCGACACAAAAAGGATAGCTACCATAAGCAGGCAGCTGTTTTTCAATACAGATTTTCTCATTGTAATGATTGTTTAAAGATTCTAATTGACTGTTCTTTTACGTCAGACGTAGAATCTGAGAAAAAGCTGTACAAATAATGTTAAATATAAATAAAAGAAATAAATAAGAGGAAAGGAAAAATAGCTGCCGCCTCGAATGGTAAGGTTTCGGAGTCCGGCAGAGGTATTGGTTTCAAAGTGGGTCATATAGGCATTAAAGCGGCAGTATACACGATTAAAGGTAGCCAAGCTCATTCTTCAATTGCAAACTGGAACTTGCATTCGAAGAACTCGAAAAAGGAAACGTTTTATAAAGCACGGTTAACAGCGGATATAAGCTAAAAGGTCATCAATGCGGTCAGCCTCTGTCCAAACGGATTGTCATGTACTCCCGCCTGCCAGATCGATACCTTTTCGGCCTGCCAGGTTTGTACGGGGCCCACCGTCAACGCCTGCGAGGGGATTCCTGTAACAACACCGCCGGCACTGGTCCTCGCGTTTTGCATACAGGTAATGGGATGCAGGTCGACAACACGGGTGGTCAGTTTTTTGTACTCTTCCAGCGAGGGAGGGTTGTCCTTGTATTTCCCTTCTCTTTTCACCAGATCATTAAAGGCCCAATGTTTCGTGTCACCCTGTCCGCCCTGCATTACCGCACATCGTACGCCCGTGTTCCAACTTTTGATGTATTTCGAGGTGTCGGCTTCGGGATAGTGTATGTTTTCCTCCGGCATGTGCAGTTTTTTATTCATTCTGTGAAACATCAGCTCATTGTTCGCCCTTTCGAACGAGATGGGGCTCTCGACGCCGATCTCCTTCCCGTCCACGTACCATTCATCCATACCCCAGAAATGGGCATTTGACAGATCCAGTTCCAGCTCGTTCACCAGCCGGGTCACCAGCGGGAGCTGTTCGGTTGGCTCTATGGGGCCGCAGACCCCGACGGGTTCACTTGCCGTAGCTTGTTTCCATGTTTTTTATGCCACAACAGAAGCAGGCCGTCTGAACAATCTTTGCGGTCGTCTCGTGATCCACCATGTAGTCCGTCGGGCTGGCGGTAATAACTATCGAGGGCCGGATCTTTCTCAACACGGCGGTTGTCCTGTTTATCGCTTCCCTATCGTAGATTATGTACACATCTTCGAGCCCCACGCAATGGTAGGTTGCCCCGATAATCTGCGCGGATCTGCGTGCCTCGCCGGTCCTTATCCGGGAAATTTCCTCCCGGGTGTGTACCGCAGAGCCTTTATCACAGGGAGTCATGGTAACAATATGAACCTCCCAGCCCCTGTTTTTAAACAGGGACAATGTCCCGGCACACATGAATTCCGTATCGTCCGGATGCGCTAAAATGGCAACAATTCTTTTTTCCAGATCCATCTTGTTCTTTCATTTAAGATTATTTTCCTCGGCGGATTTATCAGCTTGCATAATAATTTCCAAAACCAATCAAGAGTACAGATATTATCAATAAAATGATTCCTGCCAGTAAATATTTTATCACATTTTTCTACAATAGTTCGTTAATTATTTAATATACGAGTCATGCAGCAATGGCTGCAAACTCCACGAGTTCTTTAACAAGTTTATCATTTAATCTTCTGTTCGGCTTTATTCCGGACACGCAAATAAATCGTTCAAGCAGATAGGCATTGTGTATCATTGTTTTACACGATGCCATTGAAAAGGGATACCTCTTTCCTTGGCCAACACCTTAGCAAGGTTGACCGAGGTGAGAGATGCATTAAAGTTAAAAGAAAGCTTTGAAACAAAGGTGTTAAATCAGTTAGTCGTTCCGACTTTAACCTTTTAATCGCACCAGAAGGAATTGAAATCCCGAATCTGTCTGTACAACGAGACAACGAATAATTCTTTTAATCGCACCGCTGTCGAGCGCTCGTAATTGCACAGAGGGGGGGTTGAAGGCAATGACGGGAAGTGTTATGTATGTTCCTGAAGCCTCGTAATTGCACAAAGGGGGTGTTTGAAGTGGGGATGAATTTAGGCTTGTTCTGTTTTTCCGGGGTTGTACCGTTTGAACAAATTGGGTGATGTTGAAAAGTGTAGGAAATGCAAGAAGGTCGGGGAGTACAGGGAGGTATGGGATCTGTAGGAAGTGTAGGAAAGTGTAGGAAAGTTGGATGGGGAGCGGGTTTCGGGGGT
>CAYUIY010000111.1:0-5150 GCA_964444915.1 uncultured Dysgonomonadaceae bacterium | reverse complement strand
ACCTGCCAAAAGGTGTGTCGAAAAAGAATGAAATATTGGTTTTCTCCTTCAAAAAACAATCATAGATGAAATATAAAGTTGTTTTGACTGCAGTCGCCTTATCCTTTGTTGTTCCGGGTAGAGCTCAATGGGTAGATGAGCCTGTGTATAAGAATCCGAATGCGCCTACGGAAAGCAGAGTAAAAGATCTGTTGGGCAGAATGACATTGGCCGAAAAAATAGGACAGTTGTGTTGCCCGTTAGAATGAGTGAGGTATGCCAATATAATTACCCCAAATCTTAGACAACAATAATAAAATTGAATAATTTAATTTGTTGTTATGAAGAAAAGAAAAACTTACAATTCATGGTTCTAACCAAAGTAATCTTGGAAGTACTTCAAGAAAGAAAAACTAACAGGGAAATCGGTCGGAAGTATGAGATTTAGGTGAGTAAGATATGAACCTGGAAGAGTCAATTTTTATCCAATTCGAGTACAGTTTTTTGAAGAGGGCTTCAAAAATTGAAGATGATAAAGAGAAAGATGCTTTATTTAAGAAAATTAACTAACTTCAATTGGATGTTGACTTCTTAAAAAAAGTATGGGGGAAATAACCAAATACAAACGAATGACAAAAGTAAACAGGACTCACAAATTAAGTTTTTCACGCCAATGTGAATTGCAGGATGTGTTTCATTCAAGTTTCTACTATTCTCCTAATAAAAATAGTTCATATAATGATGAACTAATGAAGCTTATTGATAAACAATATATAATAACTCCTTCCTATGAAGTTCCCGCAATGGCGGCTTATTTACAAGCTCAGGATCATGAAGTAAATCTCGAGCGATTTGCCGATTATGCTTGAAAATGGAGCTGCATGCTATGGGATCACGTTCAATTGTCGATAAGATGCACAAGAAAGGGTTGGACAATCGGCAATGTATTTATAGAAAGATTCTGCCAATATATAAAACAGGAGAAAATATCTTTGACCATCATCGAATGGTTTAGAATTATATTATAAAATAAGGGATTACATGAAATTTTTATAATGCTGTAAGGCCTCATTAATCTCAGGAATATAAAAAACCGGAGCAATTGTATCTTTTAACTGCGTTTTCCCATGACTTGCCCAATTGGGCAAGTGGTATGACTAACTTTTTTAGTATAAAAATTGTCTTAGAAAAGGAAGTAGATAAGTAATTCCGGGATTTTTTTGTTGATAGCCCATATATTTTAAAATTTAAGTCGTATATTTGAAAGCAATTTATTTAATCGGAATCAAATGATGAATCGTTATTTTGTCGCTTATTTTTTAAGCGCGGTGATTTTGTTTGTATTTACCAGTGGTGATTTGTGCCGAGCAGCAGATCCGAAAACGGATACAGAGGAGATCAGGATTGTTTCTTACAACATACGCAATGCACGAGGCATGGATGAGGTGGTCAATTACGACCGCATAGCCGATGTGATCCGGCGAATCGATCCGGATTGTGTAGCGCTTCAGGAGCTGGACAGTGCCACCGAGCGCAGCCAGGGTAAAGTGGTTCTTGATGAACTGGCAAAAAGGCTCGGCATGTACGCTTCTTACAGCGGATCCATTGATTATCAGGGCGGAAAATATGGAATAGGGATATTGAGTAAGGCGAAGCCGTTACGAAAAGAGATTGTACAACTTCCCGGGAGTGAGGAGAAAAGAAGCCTGCTGATTGTTGAATTGCCCGGTTATGTGATGTGTTGCACCCATTGGTCGCTCATGCAATCCGATCGATTGTCTTCGGTTGAGGTCATTAATGAAACGATCAAAAAATATACAACAAAGCCTGTTTTTTTGGCCGGCGATTTGAATGCAACGCCGCAATCCACCGAAATCGAAGAGCTTGAAAAGTCATGGGAAATGCTGAATGACCCTCGTCAGCCAACTTTCCCTTCGGATAATCCCCGTAATTGCATCGACTATATCTTTTTCAAAAAGAATCCCGCATTTCGTATCCGGGTTATACAAACCGGTGTGAAGAAAGAATTGGTGGCTTCGGATCATCGGCCGGTATGGGTTGACGTTCAAGTATCGAAAAAATAGATAAAGTGACTGATGCTAATGAAGATATGATTCTTACTAATAAAAATAAAATAGTTAAAAGAATGAAAACACGCAGACGAATAGTTATTACCGCATTATGCGTTTTGGGTATGTATGGAAACGGCAATGCCCAAATTCGAAATGAGGAGGTCTATGAATATCCCAACCTTAATGAAGAGAACTATCGTTATCATATCAATATTCCCGATATTGACGGATACAAAACCCTCAAATGTGACTTTCATATTCATACGGTTTTTTCCGATGGTAAGGTATGGCCTGACCAACGGGTGAACGAAGCCTGGAACGAAGGGTTGGATGTAATTGCCATTACCGATCACATCGAATATCGTCCCTATAAAGATATTGTGGTGAGCGATTTCAACAAGTCCTATGAAATAGCCAAAACACGGGGCGATGCCATTGGGATGATAGTAATTAAAGGTTCCGAAATTACCCGTCAGAAACCGTTAGGACATCTCAATGCCCTTTTTTTGCAGAACTCCAATAAACTTGATCTTCCTAATCCGCTTGATGCTATCGACGAAGCGGTAAAACAAGGAGCCTACATCTTGTGGAATCATCCGGGATGGCCTAACGATACCACCACCTTATATCCTATTCACAGGGAATTGATTGCCGCCAATAAAATTCACGGCGTGGAAGTATTCAATTCCTCGGAAGAATATCCGAAAGTGATGGATTGGTGTAACGAATTCGGACTCGCACCTTTTGCCAATACGGATATTCACTATACCAGTGCCAATCTTTACCGGGGTAGGTTTGTGCGCCCAATGACCCTTGTCTTTGCCAAAGAATATACGGAAGAAGCAGTGAAAGAAGCGCTTTTCGCAGGACGAACGGTAGCTTGTTATAATAATATTCTTTCAGGGAAAGAAAAGTTCCTTAAATCGCTTATTAAAGAATCTCTGTCTGTAAAAGTAATTAATGAAAGCAAGGGAACTATCGAAATTACCAATCACAGTGATGTTACTTATCAAATCCGATACGGGAATCTGATGTATGACGTTCCTTTGTATCCCAATCAGACGATGAGGGCAAACATCCGTTCCGGTAGCGAGGTGACTTTCACGAATTGTGTTATCGCGAAAGATAAATATGTGGTGACCTCTCTTTGGTAAAAGCAGATTAAAAACAAAATCCAATTCATCTATATAGATATAACAGAAACATGACAACCAGGAGACAATTTTTAAAGGCGGTCGGAGGCGTAACGCTTCTGACCATTGTTCCTCGTAATGTACTGGGCAGGGGTATGATAGCTCCCAGTGACGAGTTGACAAAAGGAATTATCGGGGTCGGCGGAATGGGGCGGAATCACATTCCCTACGACGGCACGCGTGTAGTGGCCATGTGCGATGTGGACAAGAATCACTTGAAAGAAGCTGCCGCACTGGTGAAAGACAAAATATCGCTTTATCACGATTTTCGCGATTTGATTCTCGATAAGAACGTGGATATCGTTCATATTGCCACTCCGCCTCATTGGCACGGTATTATGGCGGTTGAAGCAGCCAATGCAGGAAAAGACATTTTCTGCGAAAAACCTATGACCCGTACCATCGGCGAGGGGAAACGGGTGATGGAGGCCGTGAAACAGCATGGGAATATCTTTCGGTTGAACACGTGGTTTCGTTTCAAAGATACGTTTTACGGTTTGGGTACTCCCGTGAAACCGTTGAAGAAGCTGGTCGACAGTGGCTTGCTCGGTTGGCCGTTGAAGGTTACCATCAGCAAACATACCGGTTTCGACTGGAAATTCTACTGGGTGGGCAAAACTCATTTGGAACCCCAGCCTGTTCCGCCGGAACTCGATTACGATATGTGGTTGGGACCGGCACCTTATAAGCCATATAACGCTCATCGTGTGCATCAGACCTTCCGCGGTTATTGGGATTACGATGCCGGAGGATTGGGAGACATGGGGCAGCATTACATCGATCCGGTCCAATATCTGTTGGGGAAAGACGATACCAGCCCCATAAAAGTAGAAGTGGATGCACCTCAGCAGCATCCCGATGCAGTGGGTACGTGGCGTTCCATTACTTATACCTACGAAGACGGCTGCCAAATCGTACTTTGGGGTGGAGACTACGGAAACCCCGATACCCCTTACATTGCCGGACCCAAGGGAAACGTATATAAAAATTTTGTTTGCGACATCCCCGATTGGGAAAAGAAACTAGCAGAATATCCCGAGCCGAAACCGCAGAACGGCGATTTTATCGAATGTGTGCGTACCCGTCAAAAGTTTGCTTTGAACGAAGTAAACGGATACTATTCGGCTACCATTGTCAACATGGGAGGAATTGCTTTACGGTTGAACCGCACCTTGCATTACGATCCGGTTAAACAGGAATTCATAAACGATCCGGAAGCAAACCGGTTGCTGAATCAGACCACTCGTTCACCCTGGAACATTTAATACGCAAACAAATTGAAGAAATGATGAAACAGATAAAAAAATACACGACGTTTTTGGGTGTCTTTCTGCTCATGATGAGCGGAACAATGGCTCAGACACCGCAACACAGAACCAACTCAACCATTGTTGCCGATGTGTTGGCACAACTGCCGGCACAAAACCCATCACAGTACAACCAACTGATGAAGGATTTGGTTTCTACCGGCGAAGAAGGATTCATGAACCTGATTGGCAGGTTGAATCCTCCGGGGAACAAAAGCAACGAAACCGTGGATTATGCCATCAGCGGATGGATCCATTTTGTGGCAAACAACGATGCTCAACGAGCGATTGCGGCAAGTGTTTGCGGAAAAGCACTACAGCAGCCTCTGGATGATGAGATAAAAGCCATGCTGATCCGTCAGCTCGAGCTCATAGGAGACGAGAGTAATGTAGCTGTTCTTTCGACGCTGCTTACAAACGAGCGACTGTCGGGTCCGGCCTCTCAGGCATTGGCACATATCGGCACGCCGGCAGCGGGTGAGGCCCTTCTTTCGGCACTTTTGGCGGCCGATTCGGATCAGATGAAAACAACCCTCGTTAATGCATTGGGGCAAGCCGGTTATTTGCAAGCCGAGCCCGTTATGCTGGAGTTGTTGAAC
>CAYUIY010000110.1:0-5277 GCA_964444915.1 uncultured Dysgonomonadaceae bacterium | reverse complement strand
ACGTAGTTTTTAATCACTGTTACTCCATCAATATCATAAACTGTCACTGATGTGGTTATTGTCTGATCCGGATTAAATACTGTTGTCCGTTTAGCTATCGTTGTGTGACCTACAGTGGTAAATATAGTCTCTGTAATGTTACCATTCCCCTCGAATACTGTATTGCGTGTACAACCCGGTAACTCACCGATATTATCGAAATCAAACGTTTGTAAGAGAGTAATATCATCTCTGACGAGATCGTACCAAGCTTGAATTGTCATTTGACGTTCGTCAAAGTCGTTTTGTTGCCGCGCCATCTGATCGACCCAGTCGTTTTGTTGCCGCGCCATCTGATCGACCCAGGCTTGAGAATGTTCAGTAAAAGCACTATTCCATTGGGCTAATAAAGGTGCACTGTCAAGGGTTTCAAGGATTCCAGTAACTAACGGACATGCCTCTGTACCAACGCGGTTAGTAATATTAGCAGGAATAATCTCTGTAACATTAGCTCTCACGTAAATATCCGCCAAAGGATACTGGTGTACTAATTCGGTATTTGTAAGGGTAGGTGCAACGGGGTTAGTTGCGGGTGTGCCCTTTATAACCTTTATGCTATTCGCCCTTACTTCCTCGGAGGCGTTAATCTCTAACACCACAGTATCAATACGATTAAGAACTATATCCGCAGGCTCGATTGTAAGTAATAACGGTACTGAGTTATATGTCCATGTATGATTAAACCATGCTCGTCCGGAGCCAACCGTAACTTGCATGCCATTAGCAGCTGAAACCATGAATGCATCACCGATGGACATAAACACTCCGTCATTAATGATACCATCAAATATCGACGATATGTCAGTGGCATCATACGTTCGATCACCGTTGTACGAGTTGTAGAAACCATACGTTAAAGTCATTTTTTTACCTCCTTATCTATTAAACTGCTGTTAAAGTTTTTGTTAGGGCTACGGTGTATGGAGACAGATCAGTAACTAAAGATACGCTCCACGGCTGCATGGACCTAAAATTTCCAGGATAACCCACACTTACAAACGGTATTGCTACGTGGATGAGACATAATACATACCGGTCGTAACCGCGTCATTTGAATCATGTATTGGGTTCTCACTCATATGCTCGCCTAAACCGAATTTACTAGGAGCAAAATCACTAGCGTGCTTCCCATCTACAGTGTCGGCGTCCGTAATAGATCCTCCACCACTACCTCCAGGCGTGGGTGTAAGGACGCCATTCGATAAGTATTGTCGTACTTCGTCCATAGCAAACGTTGGATATTCTTTTAATCCTGATGGATCTTGAGAATATATCATCTCTATAATACGTGCCTTAGTCTCTATGCCGTACTCATTGACAATCTGTACGAAATCTCCGAGGAAGAAATCTTTGCCATATTTATAAGTAGTAGCGCTATCTAACTCACCATCGAAAGATGTTGAGAAAGAGTGTTCGGATAAGACCTCAGATCCCCTCTGCTCAAGCTGGGCGAGATATTCATCGTCCGTCAGAGTAACACCATCAATTGTTCGATGGATACTCTTAGCATCTGTATAGATTTCTCTCCTTGTTAAGCCCGATCCTTCACCGACTACCGTTGATCCATCTTCGCCATCTACGAGCGTTACCGTCTTCAAATTTGTTTTACTTTCAATATAATTACTATTTATTAGATTTTCAAAGTCGTGTGAAAACACTACATAGGGATTATCAAACTGATCATACGATCTATCCTGACCCTTGTATAACTTAAATATAAATTTATCATCTGATAGGGTTATCTTAAAACCGACCCCTCTTTCGAAACAAAGGGTGTAGATCGCCTCGTATAGATTAGTTCCTCGTTCAATCTGAGTATCGACGGTTAAAGATAGAATGTTCGGATCGGTTGATGGTTCAAAAATAAAATTAGATATTTTACGATCTTCTATTGCTGGCGAGATAACATTCTCATTAAGTAGGGTTTGAATGGCGTCTTGGAAATTTCCCGTTAGTATTGTTTGTTCCCAAACGATCCGTCGATCAAGAATGGATTCTAGAGATCTTCCCGTTACTATAAGATGATCTCCTTCTTCTAAGTCACATTCTATTTCTATACTTTCAATAATCATAAGATGTTCGGAACCTTTACGCCACAGATAATAGTCTTGTTGTAAGAACGACATTAACTCAAGATTTACAGGAGTATAGATTTCAAAATCTCCAGCACCATAATACCTATCTGTCCAGATTAAAGACTTTATCGTGTCTATGATTTTTATAGTTTCTAAATTAGGATTCAAAACGAGTATTTCCTGAAAATCTTTTTCCATAGTTACCTCCTTTTAAATCCCTTGATATATGACTTGATTTATTATTCTGAAATATAAGTTATTACTGCCTTCTTCCGCGTCGAAGGAAAATACGTTATCTCCTTTTCGCAAGAACAACCACGTTGCATCCCTATCTAAACAGTTGATAATATTGTAATATACGCCGTCTCTTAGTAACTGGATAGATTTATTACCTTTAATTGTGGATATAAATATTGTATCCCCATTTATGATAGGTTGCCCCGTTAAGGCGATTAATTTATCTGTATCGATCTTCATATTCTCAAGAGTGTTCACGTTATAAATCCTTACATGCTTCACTGTACCGACGGCGTGCATCTCAATATTGAACCCTATCTCCGAATCACCTTCGTATAATACCGTTTGGATTTGGTGCTTAAGAAGTTTACCCATAATGAGCAACTTGTCCGATAAAGATTCATTCGAAAAAGGGAACGAGAATACTTTCTCAAAACCAGTAAAGGTTGTTAACTGTCTATCTTTGGAATAGAAATAAGGATCCGGACATACTATTGAAATTTGCGTACTCTCTTGACTACTAAATATATTCGGCTCGTTTGACTCCACATATCCAAATATCTCAGCCTTACGATTGGTCGTTTCAATAAGGAGGCGTACGCGCTTCTTAATGGGAAAATATTTGTAAGATTTTTGCCGTGTATCCTCTATCGTCGGGTTCTCTAAAAGAACCATTTTGAAAACTATATTACGGGGTTGCAGACGAGCAGAATTATAGATTGATCCGTCCATACTAGATAACTCAGAAACATTTATATCCGCCTTGACCGGGCCAAGACCTGATATTTCTTGAATGAGGAAACCGGATTTCTCCGGAAACCCCAATTCAAGTTTTAAAGATTCGTTTAGGTGATTTGTTACGGTTATGGATTTTATCATGTAGTACTAATCACCCCTCTCAATCCTCTCAATGTTGATATTTGGTTCTTAGTTTGTCTATAAATCTCAATTCTAGATAAAGCCTTAGGTGAATAATTGTTCTGTACAAACGATACCTTTATTTCCTGCGGGGTTTCAGACCTGTTGGCGCCGTAAGATTCGCTAGATGCGGCGAACGTTGGTAGGTTCCTTATTGCATTAGTTATATTTATTCCTTTATTCTTGGAGAGTAAATCGTTAATGAGTAAACTTCCAGCCTCCACGTCACTGAGATCTAGAACGGGTCTGATGACAGGTTCTATATCCGCGTTGTCATTAATCACGTCAGATATTGCTGATATGATATTCTTCAAAGTAGATATCGCAGACATCCCCATATCGGCGGCGGACGACATACCAAGATGACTATATTCTTTCAAACCCTTAGCAAACCCCACCATCGACCATTTACCTAACTCGGCAAATTTCTTTGAGGGGGATTCTATTCCTAACGCGTCTCTGGCTGCTCTTAATGCGGCTATAGCAGTCGCCGCTGCTGCCTGTGCTAGTTCTGAGGCTTTCGATAATACACCACACCTCATTCCGTCGACGATATCTTGTCCGAGTCCCATCCAGTCGGGAGTACGCATAATAGATACTATATTATCCGCAAACATTTGGAAATCTTTTTCACCTTTTGTCCGCAACTCGCCAATCTTCTTGAGCCAGTCTTTTTTCATATTCTCAATCGTGTTAACTGTTTCTTCGGCTAATTGTTTAGTCTTTTCTTCAAATATAACTCTTTGCTCCTCGAGATCTATTTCAGCCTGCTCTTTCAACATCTTTATTTTGTTCGACGTTTCAATGCGTAACCACTCGAGCTCTTTAGTCGCAACTGTCCTGGCCTGGTTCGATTTTTCTCGCCATAGCGATACGTATTCGTTCAACTCCGGTTCGGACAGCTTATTCAAAGCCTTGATTTCAGATAAAGACCTAGGTCCCATCTTTTGTAGTTCGTCTATTAGTGCGGAGTCGACTCCTTTACCGGACAGTTCATCCATTTGTCTTGTCCATTCGTCGAACTCGTTAACCTGATCTCTTAAATTCTTGATAAGATCGCTACCAAGTACCTCGTCCTTAGGTTCTACTTTGTCAAATAAACCATACGCATCATATAGAGCCTTCGTTCTGGATTCGAGGGCCCGTTCGTATTGCTCGTTAAGGTCTCTGATATCCCTCTCGAGTTGGTCGTTAATCCATCTGCACTCATTTAAGTACTCTTTTTCGTACTGAATTCGTTTATTCATAGCGTCACGACTTACGTCTATAACCTTTTGTGCGAAGTCTACATCGGCCTGGGCTATTTCTTTCTTTACGCGATAAACTTCTCGATCAGCTTTCTTACGTTCCTCAGTACCTTTTAAATATCTAGATTGTACACGTTCCCATGCGTCTAACTCTTCGTATAAACTTAGTTCGTTATAATATTTACGTTCATCGATCCAATCCACGGAAGCTTTAAAAGCATCCTTAGCAGCTTTCTCGGCTTCCTTTGAAGTTTTAGCCGCAGCCTTTTCAGCAGCAGCGACAGCCTTATTAGTCATTTTCTCGGATGACGCTTCTACTTTAGGGGTACCTTTATCTATACCGATAGCTAAACCAGTGGCAACATTATCGCCTATTTCTTTGAATACTTTAGAAGGTGAATGGATGCCTAACGAATTCTTAGCTGCGGAAATAGCATCAGAAACAACTCCTTTCACAGCTGAAACAACGTCATCAGCTGCGTTCTGTATGCCAATCTTTAATCCATTAATCAAATTACTACCCATTGAGGTAAACTCGGATAATTTATCACCGATTCCAGACAAAACATTAGATATAACATCGGTAGCCGCATTCTTAACATCTGAGAGTTTATTGGAAACGCCATTTTTGAAGTTGGTCATTGATTCCTCACCTTTTGATAAGAACTCTCCCATCTTATTATTGGTTATAGCTGAGATCATACCGGTTACGACCTTGATAATGGCTTGGACTGCATCAGAATTCATATTATCAATACCAT
>CAYUIY010000109.1:0-5301 GCA_964444915.1 uncultured Dysgonomonadaceae bacterium | reverse complement strand
GTGAAGACATCACCCTTCTTAAGTTTTAAACCTGCAAGTTTTATCCTTCTTGAATTCTTTCCTGTTGCCTCAGGATCTGGTTCTTCGTATGTTTCTCCCCTGAACTCAAAACAATATAAATGATAATCCAACCATTGCATTAGTATTTGAATCATCTTGTGTAACCCATGTAATCTTGTGCTAGTAGGAACTATAATACTGCGCCAAATCAAAGGATCTGAATCTCTTAAAGACAACTTTAGCTTTAGTACAGGTATCGGTTTTGCATTATTCATAACAATCTTCTCCTTCGTACATCTTTTCTTCAAATCATTCTTTCTTAAACTCCAGATTTTACTCTGGTACGGCATGTCATATAACGTTTGGCATTGCCGACGTCGATGAGCCTTAGCGCGACGCGCTTGGCGAATCGATGTGGCCGCGCTGGCTCCATGATTTGACTTCTCGTCCAACGTCATGATTTAGCTTTCCGCGGCCCGAAGCGGCAATGCCTTGTTATAGGATCGTGCGGTTGGCCCAAATTTGAATACTACATGATTTGATTAACTGTTGATTATTCCCTTATCCTTGAGCCATTTTGATAATTCTAAAGAAATTGTTGTTTCGGGATCAAAAATATCAAATTCCTTATACAATTTTCCAACTAGATCTGTATGCAATACCCTCAATGTTCTTTCCTTTAATAAGCAAACTGGCTTTTTCAAAGCCATCATGTAACCAACTTCCAAAGCTATATTAGGATTAAATATTTCATCCTCGATTCTTTCATAAACTGCGATACCAAATCCGCAACCATAAATATATGTCAGAACATTATTGAATAAATCATCATGGTATTCCTTTTCATCTGCTCTTACTCCTATAATGCCATGTTTCTTTAATTCTGCTTTTATACTTGAAACAATACTATCGTATGCATCTATTTTTCCGAATCTCATGATAATAAATGCTACTTTTTCAGGCTCTGGGTAATCAACCCAAAACCTTTCGATACTACTTCTAATCTCAGCGGGTATTTCTGTTGTTTGAACAAATCTTTTCTTAAGAGTATCATGTAAAATATTCAATATAACTTTTGCAGTATATCTTTGTTTTCCGTGTCTAACAACATCCTCGCCCATAAACTCAGGTTCCACATAAGCCTTCTTTCTAAACCAGGGTATCTCAGATAACTCCGGAATATCCTTCCTTAATTTATCTAGATCTACTATCCACACCTTTTCATCAGGAACTATCCAGCCTAAATCATTATCTTTAACGACTTTTTTAATATACTCAATTGCAAGTTTACCTTGACTATGGCTAAATTTATCTACATTAAAACTTATTTGCAACCCTTCTTTGTCATCTATATCCTTTCGGTAATAGTCCCATAATAATTTTCCTGTTATTGCAACATTCCCTTTTAAATAATGCATCTCTATTCCTCCTTGTTATTTTCTATCATAACGACTACCACTTTCACCGCATGTCCGATAACGTTTGCCGATTACCGACGGCCATGGACCTTAAGGCGCAGACCGGGCCTTAGTGCGACGTCACTTAGGCCCGGGCAAGCCGGGCGCGACTGCGCTTAGGTCCATGGCTGTGGGCGCGTAAGCTTCGTGATTTGGCTTCTCCGAATTGGCGTCATGATCCACTATCCGCGCCCCGACAGCGGTAATCGTGCTGTTCTACGACGTCCCATACCCAAGCAACAGCCATGGAGGGCGTTACAGTAAATAGCCATAATAATTCTAATTACTTCTCGCTCTAATATCTTTATGTTCAACCGACTTGAATTTTTTCCGGAAGTCCTAATATCTTTTCCGAACTCAACAGTTTAACAGAAAATGATTGTTCATCTATCTTTTTCTCTGTAATATAGCGAATGTCATCAGGTAATAATCCACTAATGTAAAAAGGCTGATTCCGAACATGTTTTGCAATATTTCCTTCAATGAGTTTCCTTATTCTTGCTTCCACATCCATTGGAATAAGAAATATATTCAACATCTCAATATATTCTTTTATTTTTGGAGCAAGTGACTCGTAAATCTTGATAAATTCAACAATCTTATCACGCTGACCTTTTCTCCATAATCCATCCCATAATATAGTTTCTTTCCCAACACATAAATCTTTCGGTTCAGGAACTCTGTAATTACCACCCATTAACTGTATTAAATGTTCCTTTGTCCGTTTTTTGAATGACAGCCCTGTCTCTCCAATATAATTTATAATATATTTATCTTTAACTTTTATTGCCCATAT
Organism: uncultured Dysgonomonadaceae bacterium; assembly: GCA_964444915.1. Lineage (GTDB taxonomy): Bacteria > Bacteroidota > Bacteroidia > Bacteroidales > Dysgonomonadaceae > Anaerorudis. The sequence continues at coordinate 3,048 of CAYUIY010000109.1, read as the reverse complement.
ATAGATACCACATTGATTCGCATAAGGCGATTGAAATATATCATTTTCCCTGCCTATCTTATACGGGCCAATAATTTCAAGATTATACTCCACAAAAACTCTCCCCATAATGTTTTAACAGTGCGGCCTGGATGGCCGCAATTGGCATACTCTAAAAGGGATGTCGTAGAACGTTTGGCATTGCCGACGTCGATGAGCCTTAGCGCGACCGCGCTTGGCGAATCGATGTGGCCGCGTCCGCTTCATGAAACAACTTACTTGTCCAACATCATGAATTGGCTTCCCGCGGCCCGAAGCGGCAATGCTGTGTTAGGCGCAGTACTTTTTCAGCTTTTTATAACAGCGTAAATTTCATCTGCAATTTCTTCTATTGTATTTATAGCAGTATTTCTGGCAAGTTTATCTACTAAAGAAGGACAATAATTAATAACTTGTTGTTTAGTTATATTGTGCCAAATAGGCAAAATTATTTGTTCACCTGAGACTGCCTTTGAAACTAACCCATCAAGTTCATAATTAGTCCAGCCTTTATTGATAAATGCTGTTGATAAAATAACTACACCGAATCTACTGTTCGCAATCCCTTTATCAATCTTACGCCTTAAGCTATCGCCTATCTTCAATTCAAATTCATCGTACCATACTTTTAAACCATGTTTTTGTAGACGGTGAGCTAGTGGCCTTACAACTTCATCTTTATCTTCTGAAGCATGGGAAATAAAAACATCGTATTCTCTTGGATGATCATCTTCAACGTAACGACCATCTATAAAATTCCGGTCAAGCCTCAACGAAGGAACCGAAGATAAGGAAACTCTTTTTATTTCTGGCAAACGGCCGGGTAAAACATTTACTGAAGTTCTTACAGTACCTGAATATCCGCCAAGATCAATTGTTGCATACCAATGGCCTGATCTAGGGACGGGGATTCGAACAGGAGATCTAGTTGCATGTCCTCCGTAATAAGTATGTCTTCTTCCATTCTTATAATTGCTAAAATTATAACTGTCCATTAATTTTACATTAGCAGAACTCCCAGAGAGATTTATCTCTACAATTTCACCACCCTTTAGATTTCCCAAGTCATAATACTGGAATTTCACCATCATTTCTCCCTTCGGAATTAATAGTATTGCGCCTAACGTTTGCCGATTACCGACGGCCATGGACCTTAAGGCGCATACCGGGCCTTAGTGCGTGGTCACTTGGGCCCGGACAAGCCGGGCGCGACTGCGCTTAGGTTCATGGCTGTGGGCGCGTATTCTACATGGTTTGACTTCTTCGAATTGTCATCATGATCCACTCTCCGCGCCCCGCCAGCGGTAATCGTGCTGTTATACGCCGTGCACAATCATAGAACACTTTTTTCTATTTTATTGAATTATGCATATTTCTTTTGATCCTGAATATGCCCTATATTCAATTGGAAATTGCCAAATATTTAGGATATTGTTTGGATATGTATCATAACATAAATCATCCCAACCTAACAGGCTTGCAAATTCTTTTATAAGCTCACGTTTTCCATTATTAATCGAATACTTTTGATCTAATATAAGATTATGGGAAGCATTTACTGCACCAGTGATAATATCACAAAATTGTATTGGAATAAGTAATTTCGAATTTGATTTAGTTACCTTATTTATTTTAGCTTCAGCGCCTATTTTATTAAGCATCCTGTTGGTAATTATTTCCATTACTTCATCCTGCTTATCATATGAATCTTGTCGATCATCAATATATACATCAAAATCTGCCGGAGAATTTATAAGTAAATGCCGTAAAAGAAAATTATATGTCATATAAAACCCTTTTTCTTTATTTTCTTGCCATTGTCTAAAAACATCTTTTTTAACAACAATTATCCCAACTTCAATTTTATTTTTTATTATGTACTCAAACAACTTTTTGCAGAATGAATTAGTTCCATAAGAATTCCCTATCTTATTCCATTTTAATTCCCCTACCACCTTATGCTTTTGCTTTTCTTCAGAAAACATCCTTGTAAAATTCTTATACTGACTAATACTAAGTTTAATTGCTCCAATAGAGTAACATTTATGATTATTATCTGTACCACTTTCATCGGCAAATATCATTAAATTATCTCTCATAGACTTATTACTCCTTATCAAAAAGAAGCTTTGTCTATTATTTGCATGGCGTATAACGTTTGGCATTGCCGACGTCGATGAGCCTACAGGCGGGCCAGCTTCCAAGTCCTACCCACCCCGCCGACTCGGTTAGCGAATCGATGTGGCCGCGATGGCTCCATGATTCAACTAACTTGTCCGACATCATGATTCGACTTCCCGCGGCCCGAAGCGGCAATGCCGTGTTAGCCGATGTGTGGTCGGCCCTAATTTTAGTTGCCAGGGAGGGCAACTACCATCAATTAACTTCTTTTACAAACTTAAAACATATTGTCTTAACTGAGAACTATTCCAGACTTCACATCTAGATTGCGAACTTCTCATTTTCTTCCTCAATCTTTCATCTTCTGTTACAAGAACATCAGCATTCCCCACCCCGGTTACTGCAATGAGTGCATCTTCGATGTGATTCCTATTTGCCGTCATGATGGAGTCTACCGACATACCAGTATGGCTACCATCGCCCCATTTAGCCCCCCAATGAAAGCCCCAAATAAATGCTTCAGCTTCAACTCTCTCAAAAATAAGTGCAGATAATAGTTCTCTAGAATTCCGTGGAACTTTTGGGTGTCTGTATTGTTCCTCTAAAACATCCGTAGTCAATAATCTGATCTTCCCCGTTCTATTGTGCTGTTTTAAGAGCGCGCTGAACTCATCATCTTTTGCTATGATATCAATTGAACACATATCAATCATAAATGTATTCATTACAGACACCTCCTTGTGCATATTAACTATATCCTTTGCTGAACTGTAGCCGTGATTAGTTACTGCGTTAACATAATATTTCACCTGCATTATGGTACCTTAAATACCATATGCCATAGCCTGCTATATGTGGGCTTCCCTCGGTAAAACGGACACCAAATTAAGCACTTAATCTAAGTTTTTC
>CAYUIY010000108.1:0-5330 GCA_964444915.1 uncultured Dysgonomonadaceae bacterium | reverse complement strand
TTTGACAGCATTTTCTTTAAATGCCTTGTCGTAATGTGTTCTTTGTTTTTTCATACCTTGACAAATGTAGGCTTTTTATGCTTAACTTTTTGTCCTAGCAAGTTAGTAACTCCACTAGTCGCTAATAGTATCTATTTACAAATATCCTTTAGTACTCTTTTGATTTCAAAAGTATAAATGAACGGTGTATCGGTTATTTTTTCTTCAACATATTTTCATACCTCCAATTAAAATCTGCAGCTTCTTCGGCAAAATTATATTCTCGGGGGTCCCATTCTTCATCGGGATCTAAGCCCAGCCATTCTAATATTTCCGATCGATTTGAATTCGATTTGTCGGACATAGCCGCTTTCAATTCTTCATATCCCCACGGTCCGCCGCAGTCTTCGGGCGGACAGGCTCCTTTGCCATTCAACAAGGTTGCCGATGAAGAGTTGTCGGTTTCGTCGATTTTTTCCAATGTGATCATGTGAACCCAATCGTCACCAAAATCGTAGATGTAGGTAAAGGATTGTCCTTCTCTGTTGAAAATACTCGAAAGTTTGGTTTTTGCGGCGTCCATCGATTGAGTTGGATTTCTCGAAAGAAAAGAAGAAAAATCATTTGCATTGTTTTCCGGGTTAATCTCGATGCGCGGACTTGAGCCATAACCCGAAGGAGAGAAAGCATACAGGTGTGCATTCTCCCATCCGAAGGCATCTTGAATGATGTAATGAAACTGTTCGAAGGTAATTTCCGACGGCACAAGCACTCGTCGCCAAACCGGCGGTTTGGTAACGTTTTGTAATTGAATTTTAAATTGAAAAGTCATACGATTGAATTTTTAGTTGTTTGTCAAGTTTCACAACGTTGTTTATGAAAACTTGATTTATTACATTGCTTCAAATTTAGGATTTTATTTTTAAACTCCTTGAGAGTTTGATAAAAAATTTAAGGTTTTAGTTCAAACTATTTTTCATTTTCCATTTTCCACTTCTCTGATCATGCCGAAGCCCAGGCTGTTTTTGCCTCCGATGCCGCCATTGTAGGCTATTTGCATTATTTCTTCCGGAGCGGTCATCGTAAATTGACACGAAAAGCCGCGAATTTTGCTTTCTTGTGGAGTGTCGGCTTTGATGGTTATCAACGACGAACGAGGCTTGCCGGTAACCTCGAAATCGAAAGCAACATTTTTTTCGGGAAAATCGTTGCCGGTGAAAGCTTTGTATTTGTCGAGCAAATTTTGCAGGATCAGTTCCTTTGCCATCGGGTGGGTGGGAGCAACGTATTCGTCGGTTCCGTTTTCGCGCTTCAGCGTCAGGCACATCGGCGACAGCGTTTCAAACATCATGTTTTCTTTAAAGATGGGAGGGGGTATCCGTTCGATGCTTTGTACCCTGCACCGGATACGGGCTTGCCTGTTTCCCAATTCAAATTCCTGCTCTTTAAATATGCCTTGAATGAATTCCTGCGTACTGCGTTCGGGCAAAAAAGAAAGGTACCAGGTGGCCGAGTCGGAGAGAATTTCTAGAAAATTGCCTTCAATCCGAAATTTCGGAATTTGCAGTCGCGAGAAAGCGAACAGCTTGAATACCTTTTTGTCTGCCGCAAAGCCGTTATCGTGAAGCCATTGGGAAAATTCGCGGTCGGCATGGCCAAGAATCTTGTAAATCACCGCCGACAGTTCATATGGGTAATTGAAAGGTAACCGATTGCCAAAAGGGTGTTTATCGATAGTTAAAGTTATTTTGAATCTCATTCTCCCGCTTAAATTAGAAAATAACGAAAATTTATTTTACAACCGTGAAGTGTGCAAATATAACCTATTTTGCTATTTGTATCCGCATTGTGTTTTATTTTGTCGAGCGTTATTTGGCCAGATGAACGGTCAGTTGCGGGAAGGGAATTTTGACGCCGTTAAGGGTGAGTTGACGATAAATTCCTTCGTTCAGATCGAAGGTTGTTGGCCAGAAATCTTCCGATTTTACCCATACACGCAATACAAAATCAAGAGAACTTTCGTTTATTTTTGTCATGCGGCACAATGGTTCGGGTTCGGGCAAGACTTTTGGATGATTTCGGGCCAGGTCGAGGAGTGTGGTTTTTACCTTTTCGATATCCGTACCGTATTCTACGCCAACTATTATGTCGATTCTTCTTGTTCCTTGAGTGGTGTAATTGATAATATTGCCCGTTGAGAGCGGACCGTTGGGAATGTAAACGGTTTTGTTGTCGGCGGTAGTTAGAGTGCTATATAAAATGCCGACGCTTTTTATGGTTCCGGAAAGATTTTGCGCTTCGATGAAGTCGCCCCCCTTAAATGGTTTATTCAAAAGGAGCACAATGCCACCGGCAAAATTGGCCAGATTGTCTTTTACTGCCAAACCAATGGCTAATCCGACCGACCCGATTATTGCGGCCAGCGAAACGGTTTGTTTGCCCACTACATTGATGATGATAATGAACAGAAAAGCGTAACAGAGAATATTAAATACGTTTTTCAAAAAACTTTTCAATGCGATGTCTATTTGCCGCTTCGTCATGAGTTTGTCGAGGGTTTGGATGATTTTTTTGATCAGCCACTTACCAACGAAAAAGATGAGAAGGCCAAGCAATAGTTTACCTGCGAAGTTGATGCCGCCGGCGACGAATTTGTTTACTAATTCTTCGAAATTGATGTCCATCGTTTTTACTTTTTTAATAAGTTGAGACAGCAAAAGTAGACAAAATTGTACTAATTTTGTTGTAAATAAAAGGATAATTTGTGAGATGAAAAAGTTTTTCTTGAGTTTTTTTCTGTTGGGTATGGTCGGGTTTTTGTCGGTTGAGGCACAGAGTTACGAACAGTGGATCAATAAATCGATTGATCATCTCGAACGAAACCGCCTCGACAGCGCCGAGTATGCGCTAAAAAAAGCGATGCAGATGGACCCGGCAAACAAAGATAATGCCTTGCTGCTTATGAGTATGGGAGTTATCCAGCGTGAGCTCGGTAGGCTAAATGATGCGTATGTTTCGTTTACTGCGGCATTAGCATCGTATGCAGAGCCTAATGTGGTGTTGCATAACAGGGCTTCGCTTTTGTGCGATATGGAAAAGTTTGATGAGGCTATGACCGATTATAATGCCATTTTACAGCGCGATCCCAACGATATTGAGGCGTATTACCGACGTGGGTTGCTTTATCTGGAAGAGAAAAACAGAGAAAAAGCAGAAGTCGATTTCAAGAAAGCGCAGCAAATTGATCCTAACGATATGTACTCCCTTCTCAGCAAAGCGTTGATTTATAAACTCGACGATAATTGGGAGGCTGCCGAAAAAGTATATACGCTGCTTATCGACGAGAGCGAAAACGCTTCCTCGACATTATATATGAATCGTGCAGAGTGTTACGTGAACACGGAACAGCTGTTTAAGGCATCGGCCGATTTGCGGATTGCCGAGCCCAAGGAGAAACAAAATCCATATTTTTATTTCCTGCGTGGCAGGGTTCGGTTGATGCAATACGATAAAGTGGCTGCTAAGGCCGATTTCGAAAAAGCAAAAGCGTTGGGCTACGATGCTGTGATAGCAGATGAATGGATAAGCAGAACACACAAACGTAATTCATACTAACTTCTAATGAACACCCTTACTTTTTTTCGCGTATCTCAACACGACGTATTTTCCCACTAATGGTTTTAGGCAGCTCATCCACAAATTCGATAACACGCGGATATTTGTAGGGAGCGGTAACTCTTTTTACATGATCTTGAATTTCTTTGATTAATTTGGGACCTTCTTTTCCTTTATATTCATTTGCCAGAACAATCGTAGCTTTTATTACTTGACCACGTATGTCGTCAGGAACACCCGTAACGGCACATTCCACAACAGCAGGATGCGTCATCAGTGCACTTTCAACTTCAAAAGGGCCAATGCGGTATCCCGAACTTTTGATAATGTCGTCGGTGCGGCCTACAAACCAATAGTAGCCGTCTTCGTCGCGCCAAGCTATATCGCCCGTGTGATACAGGTGTCCGGAATAGGCTTTGCGAGTGAGTTCTTCGTCGCGATAATAGCCCATGAACAAGCTTAGGGGATGTCCTTCGTGTGTGTCGATGCAAATTTCGCCCTCTTCTCCCTCTTCGGCAGGTAGCCCATCGGGTTTAATCAGTTTCATATCGTATAATGGATTGGGAACGCCCATCGAGCCGGGTTTGGAGTCGAGCCAAGGAAAGGTGATGATGATAGGTGCCGCTTCGGTTTGTCCGAAGGCTTCTTTGATTTGAATGCCGGTTTGTCGGTAAAAAGTTTCGAAAACCGATGGATTGAGTGCTTCGCCGGCAGTAGTGCAGTATTCGAGTGCCGAAAGGTCGTATTTTGTGAGATCTTCGCGTACCAGAAAGCGATAGATGGTGGGAGGTGCACAAAATGAAGTGACGTTGTATTTCGAAATCATGTGGAGCATATCGGCCGGGATGAACTTGCCATCGTGGTCGTATACAAATACGCATGCTCCTACAATCCATTGCCCATATAGTTTTCCCCATATGGCTTTTGCCCATCCGGTTTCGGCTACGGTAAGGTGTATGCTGTTTTCGTGCAAATTGTGCCAATATTTGGCGGTGGTGATATGTCCTAAGGGGTATGCGAAATTGTGGGCAACCATTTTGGGCTGACCGGTGGTTCCCGATGTGAAATACAACAGCATGATATCGTCGTTTTCGTTTACTTTTTCGGGTCTTGCGAAAGGGGCAGCTTTTTCTATTCCCTCGTGCAGACTGATCCATCCCTCGTATCGATTTTTGCTATTTACGATAAGATGTTCAACGGTGGGTGAATGGGGAAGGGCTTTGGCAACGTGATCAATGACTTCTTTGTCTTCGGAAGCCACTATCGCTTTAACGTCGGCTGCATTGGTGCGATAGACGATATCTTTGTCGGTAAGCAGATGGGTTGCCGGGATGGCTACCGCTCCTATCTTGTGCAACGCCAAAATGGTGTACCAAAATTCGAGGTTTCTTTTGAGAATGAGCATGACCATGTCTCCTTTCCCAATTCCAATGGATTGAAAAAAAGAAGCTGTCTTGTCAGATAGCTCCTTCAACTCGGCGAATGTTATGTCGCGGTGTTCGCCGCGATCGTTTGTCCAGCAGATGGCTCGTTTGTTGGGATGGGTTTTTGCCCATTCGTCGGCAACATCGTAGGCAAAATTAAAGTTTTCGGGAACTTCGATACGATAGTTTTCTACGAAATCTTGATGAGAAGTGTATTCGGTTTGTTTTAAGAATTTTTCAATCATGAGAAATTTATAATATGAGTCCACTCCGAAAAGTCTCTGACTTTTTATTTTCAATCCGGAAGGGACG
>CAYUIY010000107.1:3467-5335 GCA_964444915.1 uncultured Dysgonomonadaceae bacterium | reverse complement strand
TTTCGGCTATTTCGGCCGCTTTCTTAAATTGTTCTTTCATAATTAAAAAGGTAAATCGGTTTCTTCTTCTGTTTCTTCTATTTCTTCTTTTCTGTAAACAGGTTTCATTGTTAAATTAAAACCCTTAATCTTATCACTTTTTGGTATCCAAAGCGCTACATCCACGTCGTTGCCGTTCAAATCTTTTATTGTACCTTTTGCATAAGGCTGATTACCGCCTGGTACGTATTTGTCGTTCTTCCAGATAATGCCCGTTCCGGGTCTTTGTTCGTAAGCCATAATTTTTAAATTTAGTTATTTATTTTTTAAGTTTAGTTGTTATTCCGCCTTTTACTGGCGTTAATTTTATATATTCATTCGCCATATCGGGATGTTCTTCTTTGAATCGTTGTGTTTTAAGCGTTGTCAACATTTTCATCATCGACCACCTTACCGTATATAAAATAATCTCCTACCTCACCTATTTCTCTCCAATTAAGATTTCTGATATTCTCTATCTTTCTTAAAATAGTTTTATTCATTGGCCTACGATAAACACGGCCGCTTGCATATCCTATATAATACATCTCGTCATCTACAAATCCATATCGATTAGACAAATCAAAATTGTTGTCTATTTTTTTTGCCGCATCATTTAATCTTTCAATTAATCTATCGGCTTCTGCCATTTTCTTGTTCAAAGCATCGATGTTTTTATGCAAGACATCTATCATGTCTGAGAAAGTTAATAAATCTCCTTCTGTTTGTTTTTTTGTCGTCATTTTCTTTTGTTTTAATTGGTTATTTTTTTAGTTGTGTAACTATACCCCCTTTTACGGGTGATGTTTTTATATATTCTTTCGCTAATTCTGGATGATCTTCTTTGAATTTCTTCGTGTCGAAGTTCTCCCTGACAGAATCTTTTCGTTTGGTGATGATGAAGTAATCTGTCTCCCATTTTGTGATGTTGAACCTAGAAAACAATTCTTCTATGTTTGATTGATATTGTTTCTTCAATTCGTTCAATGTTTCTATTTGTTCGGCAATTTCTGCGATGTTTTTGACCAATTCAAGCGCCTTGTCTTCATACTCTTTTGGCACAATCGATACAGGTGTATATTGTTCTCCGTTCTTGTCGCATTCGAGAAGTTTTTTTACTTCTTCTTGTGCAATCTCGGGTATCTTAATAAACTTCGCTCCGTCCTTAATCCAAATAGCGTACAATCCGCCAATCTCGATATCCGGGTTGAGGATGTTGAAAAGATACTTGTATATCGATAATTGCCAACTAAGGTATTCTTCATCCAGGACGTAAGTTGTCTTTACGTCGGCCAAACACACTTCACCTTCAAGTGAGATTACCTTATCTATACCAGAAGCATAGTAATCGTAATCGGTAACAAGATATTCGTTCTCGATTACATCGAATCCTACTTCATCCACCAAATCGGCGTACCATTCTACTTCTTTACGGTCGATAATTCCGAAGTCGTCGTATAATTGCAATGCTTCGTGAATCTCGGTCCCGTATTCGGCTTTTCTTTTTAGCATATCATCTGATACACCAGCATATTTATTTTTAAACAGTTGCCTGCTTAGAACGCCTGTTATACCGAATAGCTGTTTATCGCCAAGCCAATAGGTATGACCGTCTTTTATGAAGACAACCCCAGATTCTCTTAACTCTATCATTTCACCCGATTTCTTGCTTGTTCTACAAGTTTCTTGAACTCCTCGTTTTTCCACAACGTTTTAAATGTCTTTACGACCTCATCTATTGAACTATTATCCTTACACAAAGATAATGCTTTTTCGGCTTGTTTAAGCTCATTTTCGGTATTTTCAATCGGTTTTGTAGCCGGTTTTGCCGCAGGTTTAGCCACAGGTTT
>CAYUIY010000107.1:0-3367 GCA_964444915.1 uncultured Dysgonomonadaceae bacterium | reverse complement strand
GCAGGTGTCGGTTCAGGTTTGGATTCGTCCTTACCATGTTTATTGGTCGAATCAGGGTCTTTTGTATCGTCGATACAGAATAACCCATTTAAAGCGTATTTTCGAGCGTAAGACGAAGCTGCGCCGGTAATTTGTGCGGCATCCATGCCCTTTTTTGATTCTTCTTCACGTGCAAATGCGGTTGTGCTTATATTGTCCTTACCGTCGGAAAGTGTAGCGATGGCCTTTACGTACACCCTTTCGGCTACAACTACAATTTCATCGGATATTGTTAAAGTACATCCGACTTCTTTAAGTAAAGGTTTAAGCGCTTCTAAAATATCTTCAGCCGAACGATAATAGAATTTGTTGAAGTCGTTATACTGATTCTTTGGCGCTTTTAGTTTACTTTGGATAATTAATAATTTGTCGTTTAATTCCATAATTTTGTTATTTATAGGGTTCTTCGTTACTTAGTTCTATTATTCGTTGTTTTTGTAATTCTTTTTTCCTGTTTTTCAATAGTTTTGAAGTTATTTCAAAAAACAAATTGATATCCATATCCAGTTCATCAAAACTAAGTGTTCTATTATTGTGGATATCAAAAATATTTTCTATACTTATTTTGTCGTTACAAAACGCAATATCAATCACTAAAAAATCACACACTAAGAACACTTTGCCATTGTTTATTTGTGTTTCGTCGGCCTTAGACAGCCATTTAGCGAATTCGGAAATTAGTTCATAAAGCATATCACTATTTTTTTAGTTTTTAAAATGAGCGGAGTAGTTTTCTCACCGCTCGCTGATTAGACAGTAATAATCCCCTAATCTTTGACAGTAGATTGCCAGCAAATCATCCTGCCTTTGACTATTATTATATCTACCCCACGTTGAGGTGCTGGACTTTCTGTGCTATATATCATTTCAAGCACATATTTCTTTGTGGTCTCAACAGGATTCGAACCTGTATCCTTATCGTTATGAGCGATGTGCTCTACCAATTGCGCTATGAGACCGTGTGCATGACGTCTCACGACGCCATTTGTCCGCAAGTCTTTTAAATGAACAGTAAAAAACAACAAAGATCGAATTTTTGTGGCCTCTTAGGATTCGAACCTAATGTGTACCGACTACGAGGCCGAATGCCGGGCGTCTCACGACGACCTTGTCCGCTTAAAGTTATGAAAACACATTCTTGAGAAAGAAAAATTAATTGCATTATAGTTCTATCGTTTTTATAGCAGTCTCCAATCCCTCATTAAGGATGTAAAGCCCGGTTATCTTACCATTGTCTTTACGGTGAATAACGTGAGTATGAAAATCGAAACCGTATATTCTACAATACTCGATTGCTAACTTTACTGCTTTACCCAAGATTAATGGGTTTACATATTTGATTGATTTCTTTCTTTTCATTTTGTTTCTTTTCTGCAAATATAAATCATATTTTCTCACAATCCAAACGAATTAATTTTGTTTAATAATCTTTATGTTTTCGTTGCAAATTGGACTTTTTTTTATTTTTTTCTTTCTTTTTTTTCTTTCACTTGATTAATCTCTTGGTTATTCTCTTAGTTACTCTCTTGGTTTCTCTTAGTATCTCTAATTATTCTCTCTATGTATATCTCGAGTATCTCATGAGTATATCCAAGTATATTTAACCAGTATTTCCGCACTTTAATAGGGTTAAATTTTTAGTAACAAGCAAAAAAAATTATATGAATTTTTTAATTGCATCACAATTATAGATATATCTATTTGATGTTCTTGCGTAAAGTTCATATCCTATGGTTCTCCCATATTCATCTTTTTCTTTGCGCCAAAATAAGTAGCCGAAACCGCCGGTTTTTTTCCTCCACTTTTCAAAGTCCTTATAATAATAATCGTGCTTGATTCCCGTCGGTTTCACCACTTCCTCCATGATTACCTTTCCTGAAGCTACAAGCTTGCGAATTAATATTTTCGCACGATATAGATTAGAATTGGTAATCTCCGCAATTCTCGCATTGCTTAACCCATCGGGCATTCTTTTTTTTGGATCGACGGCCATGCGTTTTAATTTTTTCTTTGCCCATCTTTGCATTTTCATGCTTGACGGGTTTTCCGCACTTTTTAACGTATCCGTTACCAAATTTTGAATTTTGATGTGATTAAGCAATACCGAATTGCGTATCATATCGATGATTTCTGAAAGACGATATTCCCTATCTTCAAAATCCAACCTTACGTTGTATCCTTTACCCTTAATCTTCGTTGCCACAAGGATTTTGCCCGACGGGATTGTATCGACTCTTAGAAGCCCATAAGCCTGACCGTTGCGAAGTATGCGGGACATCTTGTTCATGCCGAACCCGAATCTTTCACGACAGCCTCGTACGGTTGCACAATGTAATGACGATGAGACAAATTCTTTCTTTATAAGAATATTGAAAGCAAGCGCTTCAAGATAATATTTGTCCTGAATCGCCCGCTTTGCTAAATCTATGCTCAAATAAATTTGCCTCATAGTATAAAAGAGAACAACCGTAAAAGCATTTTGTGGTTAATCTTGTTGTGGTGAGAATGATTGCTTAAACGGCTGTTCTAAATCCTAATTATAGGTTTATTTTTTCCATTCTCACCACAATTTCTTGGCAAATATACAAACTATTTTTTTATTCTCCAAATTTTTTCTGGATTTTTTTTACACAATTTTATGTCTGTTTTTGCAATCCTTACAAACCCGAAGTGGGAGGTAATAATGTACTCTTTCTTCTTCTGTTTTGGTTTCTTCTTTTTTCATTTGTTGCAGGTCGGCAATTTTGTTTAGAATCTCCGCTCTTTCTTTGCCTTGTAAACCGTTAAGAGACTTGATTAACTCTGCGATTATGAAGTCTTTATCCTTATATTTCTCAACCAAAGCTTTAACATCTTCGGAGTTTATCGACTCCTGAATGTCTGTTTCTATCTTTTTGTGAGATAAATAAGTTATGAGAGAGTTAATTTGAGGGTTCTCTCGCAAGTGTCTATTCTTTAAGGTAGCTACACTCGTCCCGAGCATTTCGGGCTGAAATATCGCCACGTAAGCCTCAGTATCGGGTATTCCCTGTGATACCAATATGGCGAAATAAACATCTTTCGATTCACACCCAAACTGTTTCATCAATTTAGGCGTTAGATTTTCTTTTTTTGCCATTACGATTTTACTTTGTTACAAACTGAATATATAAGTAATTCGTTGAGTAATTCGTCTTCTGGTGTCGGCATGATTATTTTTAATTTTACCACACCGCTTGAATCGACTACGAGATTTTCTATTTTAATGTCTTTTGATTTAATTGCCTCGATTAATGTTTTATCGAAATTGGTTGTCATAGCTCTTTTATTTTTATTCCGTGAATATATA
>CAYUIY010000106.1:0-5408 GCA_964444915.1 uncultured Dysgonomonadaceae bacterium | reverse complement strand
CGACAAAGGAGTTTTGTTTATAATACAATTATAATCATTCCTGTTGATCCCATTCTTTTCACACCAGGAGACCGGGAAAATATGATGAATATCGATTGACTCGGAAAAATAGGTACTGAAATCTATACCGGTGGCAGACAACCAGTCTTTCGTATTATCATCCATTAATAGAGCATATACCCCTTTATAGGCGGCACTATTTCTTGTCCTTAATGTATGTAACCGCGATGGAGAAAAATTAGCATCATAGATTGTTTTTGGTTCAGGGCCGTTGTTTAGGATCCATTCAACAACCTGTGGCAAATCGAGAGCGTAGCGCGTTTCATTAGCCGAACCATAAAGTTCCCCAAAAACTCCACACCAGAACCACTGCATTAATTTCTTTTTATAACCCACATTATCAATCCGGTCACCTAGGACGGCTAAAATCGCCGCCATCGGGATTAACTGAGCATTATACGGTAAATCGCGAGCGGTAAAAATATGATGTTCCAAAAGAATCTTCGAAACTTTTATAAAACCCCAGACAATGGGATCTCTGTATTTTTTGTAATCCTGGAGTGATAAACTGAGCATATCCTTACGTTTACATGTAATCGCTGGTAATTCATCTTCGGGTACATTCTCTTGCTCTTTATTTTTTCGATTATAGTAAGTCGCCAGCAGAGTGATCGCCTGGATAAGATCGGTATTACTGACATTGGCAAGTAGCTTATAGTCTTTAAACTTTGACTTGATCTCCTCCCAATCCTGTTTTAAATCAAAGTCATCGGCAGCAAAAGTAGCAGTCAGCAATTCAAAGGCATTAAGGGAAACTCCGCCAGTATTCACTTTTTCGAATACCTGACATACGGCTTCTTTTGGGTTCTCTTTTTTAAGAATGATTACTGGAACCATATACTGGCTAAAGTTTTTGATAATCTTACTTTCAAATTCATCCCAGAATTCTAATTTTTCACCGCAATATTCCCAGTATTTATTAAAGCCCTTTCTCCATGTGCTATAATCATCAATCATACAGACCGGGTACATTAAGTTTTCATACTCATATTCTTTTTGGGATAAGTCAAGAACTATGTTTCGGCCAAAATCCTCGGTGATTTGCTTCTTTTCGTTAAGGGAAATAATCGCTTCTTCTAAATCGTAGTTACTATCCATGGCCTTAACCATATCGATATAATACCAACGTTTAATCTCATAGTTTTTTTCGTTCCTAGTAGTAACAATCTCGTTGGTAATAATTGTTTGATATAAGGAAGTTATGCGTTGTTGGCCGTCAAGGATTAAAAGTTCCGGTTTTACCTCAGTGCTAAGCTTAACTCCTTCCACCGGCTTCGTTTTAAACCGGACGTTTTCATTCCCGGTTTCCAATAACATGATAGCACCTATCGGAAATGACTTGGCCACACTGGCAAGAATCCCTTTAATCCGGTTGTCATCCCAGACCCAACCCCTCTGGAAATCCGGCAATTGTATTTTGCCGTTATGTACATCTTTCAATATTTCAAACAAGCTTCTTTTGGTGGAGTCAAAAGTTTCCATAATGTTTCTTGCCTCCTTAATTCAAAATCCGTATTTTTCTTTCCTCTTCGTAAAAGCCATTTCAGAACCTTCCATTATATCTTGTACCGCAATCTTAACAACCCGACAATCTAAAGCACCATTACAGTATTCTAATGGTTTCTCGGGAGATTCTTGTCTTCTTCGGATTTTCCCTTCAACTTGCCGGTTTTCCTGAATCAATCTAATTAAGTCTTTAATCTTATCATCGCTTTTTCTCCGCAGCATACTATTGTCCAATTTATTGTAATAATCTGCCACAGCAATTTCCCAGTTTTGTACTCCAATCAAATTATTTAAATGTTTCAATTGTCCTTCATTTGCTTCAATCCCTGATTCCTCCAACCATTCTCCCAACAAATTGCTATCTGCGCTACCTACAGCTTCTAACGCAACAATTAACTCAGCATCAGCATTTACGGGAATATTTGCATTATGGGTTACGACAATAATTTGGCGTTTTTCTTTTTCTCTACGAAATATTGGCACTAATTCCTGATATACGCCCTCGTTGTCTAGACCTTCTTCAGGTGTATCTATAATAATCGGCTCATTACCAGAGGCTAATAGCAAATTCAAAAAAGCCAAACCTCTTTGCCCCACTGAGACTTTATCAATTGATCCCGCTAAACTCCCGTCTTGGCGATAAACTTTATACTCCACCAAATCAGGGATCCGTTGAAGCTCCAACTCTCGTATAACCGGTTCAGTAAAGGTTTCTAAAAAAGCATCCAAACGTCTATCAAGAAATTTCTGTAAAATTTCTGATTCCTTTCCTAATCTCATTTGTTCAAAGAGAAATTCTGGAAAAGTTTGCTCATTATCTTCTATACTCTTATCACAGTAGACTTTTAAACATCCTTGCAATAGTAAACTGATGTCTTCATCCTTTAAACGCCGTTTATCTTTTATTAAATCGGACATTATCTCCAAAATGCTTTTCATTTCTCGTTGGTGGAAAACATCTATTTCCACAAGCGGCTTACCATCTTCTTTAATCCGGAGGCTTGCCATTAGTTCTTCCGCTTTTTCCTTACGTACTTTTGTTTCCTCTTTCCAAAACTCGCGCAATTCACTGAGTAATTTATTTCGTTCTCCTTCCATAGCTTTAATTATCTCAGCTTCCCTAGCCAAATCATTTAGCTTTTTGGTTGCCTCCTCTAATTGTTTTTTATATTCAAGATACAAATCTGGGTTGTCTCCTTTATTCTCCAGTTCTTCTTTAATTGTCTTAAATTCATTTTCCTCGTCTTCAAATATAGGGTTCCATTTTTCGTAATATAATTTTTTCAATGAAGAACTATCGTCAGTCATACGATAACGAAAGGCTTCCACTGCATTTTCAATATTGTTAACCAAAAGTTTGTATGCGCTTTTCGATAGATTACTTGCTTTATCAATAATCCATTTATTCGGTGTGTCCTTCGGTTTCTGTAATGTAACCAGATCAGTCTCCGCCACCTCCGTTAACATGGCAGTAATAGTGTTGATAATAGATTCACTTTCTTGAAATAAAGCCTCCAAAAAAGCTTTTTCTTTACAAATTCCCTGCCATTTCTCCAGTGGCTCTCTTAGTCTGTCCAATAAACTTAATGTTGCTTCAAGCCTTGATTTTTCCGTTTCAATGCCTGCCTTCAGTTTTTGCTTTTCTTTTAGTGTGGATAATCTGATTTCTAACTGTTTAATCTCAGCCCCTTTTTCTAGGATTCTTTGTTCAAGCTCATTTAGTTGTTCTTTTATAAAACCATCCAACAGCCCACGCAAAATTCGGGGGTTCTTGTCATCAACACTATAGTCGATTTGTCGCTGGGAAAGAATTTTTATATTAAAAAGAGACCTTATTTCCCAATTAGGATCAGATTCTCCACTATTAAGATTAGTAATCCTCCGGCTTGGATTTTTAGAATCGTGTAGATATTCTATTCTAAAGGGAACTCCATCTTTTTCGAAATCGATCTCTATTTTACTACCTTCAGCCAAAGTATCATTTATACGCTTCTCTATATCCTCTTTGATTTGATTTGGTATTTCTTGATCCCTAAGTTGGTCCAAGGCAACCCTTATATAATCGACCAGAGTGCTTTTTCCAGTCCCGCGGCTACCTATAATACAGTTTAAATTTTTACTAAAATATAAAGGATGTGCTTTGTAGAAAGTAGCTCCATTAACCGCAACACTAGTTAGCCTTGAATGAGAATACTTTCGATCTGGGCATTCCTCTCCAAAACGAATCCGGGATTCTCGATCCAAAAAGGCTTGTCGTAAGGATTCAATAGAAGGCCGACTCATCTTAATCCATGTAGAGCGAAATCCAATATAATTGACATTATCGTCTTCACTTGCATGAATTCGCTTGGCATCAGAAGACATAACATACGCGATCGGTCTCGTTCTTTTCCATTCGGGTAAACAATCATCCCCGCCAATAATTAATTTTTGAAGCCTGAGAGGCATTTCTTCTATTACCTTTGGAATCTCAATACATAAAAGGTCCGGGTTTTTAAACTCAGCTTCTTGTAGCCACATTTTTGCGCTTTCGTCACAAAGAAGACCGTTCTTGTTAAATGGATGTGGACATATGACAATACCTGTAAAACTATCAATACCTTGCATAACTGCTAAAATTTCAGGTAGACGCTTGGTAGATTGCTGTGGATTACCTTGGCGGTCAAATCTATTATCTGGTTTAATACCACAATCAACTACTCTTCCTTCAATAACATTTAAAGGAGTGTCTGGTGGCAATATACAAACTACATGATGACCTGTTCCCACATCAGCCTCGATTTCAAAGCCGGGGAAAATAATAAGTGGATCCCTTCCCATCTCCCTAGCAACCAACTCATTTTCTTCCCATAACCACCTAATGAAAGATTTATCAGGCGACACAGCAAAATTGTGATCAGTAATTGCAATTACTTCCAAACCAACTTCATGGCACCGCCTTAAATAATCTCGAGCAACCTCTCTAATTCTTTCCTCTAAATCACCTGGTTTTATCTTAGTTGATTCTTCACGCCAGCTTCTATCCATCGGAGAATGCATATGTAAATCACACTTAAAAAACCTAGCTCCAGTGTAATTACTCATAATTATCCCCCTTATTAAATTGTCCTAACTGCTAAAAGCCGTCGCCGCTCTCCAGCATGCGTTTAACCAATTTAACTCGGTTTGATCCAATATTAACCCCTGAACACGGCCATCCTTAACCTGATATTCGTTTCCCCATTCAACATCACCGCCATATAGCACCGCTTTTTTAGTCACTCGGTCATACACAAATACCCACTGTTCGCCAAACTCATTCTCAAAATAGCCGTAGTATTTGTTTGCTGTTTCATTTGTTATGGTTGGGGGAGTACCACAATTTTCACTATGGTTATTCCTCATGATAAAGAAAGGTTCTTTCATTCAAGACCCTCCATTTCCTTTATTCTTCTGGTGGTTTCCCTTGCGGATGAGGTATTTTCCCCGCTTTCACTTTCGCCCAAAAGCCCGGTGGTGGTTTTGGTATTCCAGCTGCTTTGCACTTTTTCGCGATAGCAACATCGGAGACTCCAAATTCCCTAGCTAATTCCACTGTCGGCTTACTCCATACCAAATGTTGTAATTCTGCAGTAGTAATTTTACCCCATTGACCCCACTTCGGATGTTCTGCTTTCCGTCGCTTTTCCTCAAGTTTTCTCCGGGCATTTTCTTCTTCCCATTTTTTATACTGAAGTCGTTCAGCTTCGTATTCTTCATTTAATGCCTTTTCTATAAACGGATCCTTAGTTGAAGTGAAATTGATTGAAACTGGTCTACACTTAATCAATAATAAAGCATGTTCTTCGACAAGATAACGTATT
>CAYUIY010000105.1:0-5528 GCA_964444915.1 uncultured Dysgonomonadaceae bacterium | reverse complement strand
AGAGCATCTGACTACGGATCAGAAGGTTACAGGTTTGAATCCTGTCGGAGTCACAAGGAGAAGCGCATTTACATGCGCTTTTTCTTTGAAAAAAATCGAACTTTGAATTTGTTATCAGACCTTTAGCAGCAGTCTTGTTAAGCGATACCCTTAGTTAAAGTCAGCCAACACTTTTTACTTTTCACACAGAATACCTATCTTTGCACTCCTGAGTCTTGTGACTAAAAACTCATTTATATAATTATAAATCAAAAAAATATACATTTTTTACATACACAAAATGAAAGTAGCTATAGTCGGCGTTAGCGGAGCTGTGGGACAAGAATTACTCCGCATATTGGAAGAAAGGAATTTTCCCATCGATGAGCTTACCCTTTTTGGATCATCGCGAAGTGCAGGCACTACATACACCTTTAAAGGTACACCAATAAGAGTAAAAGAACTGCAACATAACGATGATTTTAGGGGGATCGATATCGCTTTTGTATCGGCAGGTGGCAGCATATCACTCGAATTTGCGGAAACGATTACCAAACACGGGACCATCATGATCGATAATTCAAGTGCCTTCCGCATGTTCGACGATGTACCGCTGGTTGTTCCCGAAGTAAATCCCGAAGATGCGCTGCACCGCCCACGTGGAATTATTGCCAACCCCAATTGCACAACTATCCAAATGGTTGTAGCCTTGAAAGCAATTGAAGACATTTCGCACATCAGGAAAGTGCAGGTTGCTACTTATCAGGCTGCATCAGGAGCAGGTGCTGAAGCTATGCGCGAATTGGAAAACCAATACAAACAACTTATCAACGGGGAAAAACCCACCATAGAAAAATTCCCTTATCAATTGGCATTCAATGTTATTCCGCAAGTGGATGTATTCACCGAAAATGGCTATACGAAAGAAGAGTTGAAAATGTATAACGAAACACGCAAAATTATGCACTCCAATATTGAAGTAAGCGCCACTTGTGTTCGCGTTCCGGTGATGCGCGCTCATTCCGAAGCCACTTGGATCGAAACGGAACGGTCTATTCCGGTTGAAGAAGCCCGTGAAGCGTTTGCCAATGCCGAAGGTATTGTACTTATGGACAATCCCGCAAAAAAAGAATATCCTATGCCATTAGATATTACAGGAAAAGACGCGGTATACGTAGGACGCATTCGCAAAGATTTGACCAATGAAAAAGGATTAACATTTTGGACGGTATCCGATCAAATAAGAAAGGGTGCTGCGCTCAACTCCATACAAATTGCAGAATATTTACTCAAGCATCTTTAATCACAAAAAATATAATGCAAAAAGCCGGCAATTTCAGTCGGCTTTTTATATTTCTGCCTTCCCCAAACCGGGATCACTATCCGATGGAGCATGATCTTCATGATCGTGCTGCATAAGTACGCGGTGAGGCAACGATCCATGACCAAGAATTTCGATGGGGCATGAATCGTAGGCTTTCAGTAACCATTCCGGAGAAATCTCTGTGCCGGCATGATAATGCAAATTGCCGTTTACACAAGCAATATTTTTCACCATTGAAATAATTGTTCCAATGTCGTGAGAAACAAGAATAATGGCCATCTTTTGGTTGATATCGGCAAGTAGTCGGTAAAAGTTCGTTTCAAAAAGCTTATCAACATATGAACTAGGTTCGTCAAGAATAATTAGCCGAGGTTCATCAATAATAGCTCTTGCCAACAGCACACGCTGCAACTGACCACCCGAAAGTTCACCTATTGGCCTCGACAAAAGGTTTTCAACCCCCATCCGTTCTGCTATGTCGCGCACCTTTCGTTTATCTTCGGATAAATAACGTTTAAAAAGTCCCCCTTTAAGCGTCAATCCGGATAAAATGACATCAGCAACCGTGATAGGAAATTTCTTATCAATTTGTTTTACCTGGGGCAAATAACCTATGTTGATTGAATTCACTTTTTTCCCGTTCTCGAAAAAAGTAATCGTTCCCTTCGCTGGTTTTATCAAACCCAAAATCGCTTTTACCAGCGTAGTTTTACCCCCACCGTTCGGTCCAATAATCCCTAAGAAATCGTCATCGTAAACCGTAAGATTGACATTCGTAAGCACATTAGGGTTGTTCTCATACCCCACAAAAAGATTCTGTATTTCAATGAGTTTATTCATTCTTCTTTACCTGCCAAAATATGAGCAATGCGTATCAACTCCTTATCCCATTCGTATGCCAAAGGATTTATAACATACACCTTACCACCTATTTCATTTGCTATTACAGTTGCATTTTTCGTATCAAAACCCTGTTGCACAAAAACAACGTTGATGCCTTCCTTTCTCGCTCTATCGATTAATGCTTTCATCTGGGAAGGAGAAGGATTTTTCCCTTCAAACTCAATACTGTACTGCTTTAGTCCATAATCGCGTGCTAAATAGCTCAAAGCCGGGTGATAGATAATAAAACTTCGCGAAGGGATATCCATTAATAACCTGCTAATGATACGGTCTGTTCGATCGATTTTCTCGATTAATTCCGAAAAATTTTCCCGATAGAATTCTTCATTTTGAGGATCAGAAGTTATCAATCCCCGATACATATTCTCGGCGAAAATGCGGGCTGTTTTTGGCGAAGACCATACATGTGAATCGGGCAACAACCTATGCTCATCTTCTTCCTCAGACGTACCTGAGGAATGATGATGTTCCCCATAAATCAAATCGATCCCCTCCGAACAATTCACAACCTTCACATCGGGATTGTTTTTTACCAAACTTTCAGCCCACGCATTTTCGAATCCCAAAAAACCAACCTTAAAATAAATAGCACTTTTTGCCAGTTTTACCATCATGGCCGGTGTGGGCTCATAGGTTTCGGGACTTGCCCCCACAGGAACAATTACATTTATTTTATATTGATCCTCAACAATATTTTCCAGAAAATACCGCTGTGGTTCAATGGTAACCGACAATATTTTCTCCTCTTTTGTTCTCGATTGACATCCCACCAATAATGACAATGCGAAAACAAGAAAAAAAAGATATCTCTGCTTCATGTTCAAGTTTTTAAATGAAACAAGTATTAACACTCCCCTCATGAGATGATAAACAATATTGTACTATTTTTGTTTATCGAAAAAGACATTACTATCCAATGAATATTGAGCTTGAAATAACCGGCGACGGATCGCACACCCTTTTTGTGCCATCTATCAACGAGCACTACCATTCCACTTACGGAGCCATTACCGAGACGTTGCACGTGTACATTGACGCCGGATTACGCGCATGCCTTAAATCAACTGTTAATATCTTGGAAATAGGATTCGGTACCGGACTAAATGCTTTTCTTTCACTGCTGGATGCCGAAAAAACAGCAAGAGCTGTCTTCTATACTTCGGTCGAACGTTATCCGCTGCCTGCAGACAAAGTAAAAAAGCTCAATTATGCCTCTCTTATTCAGCCTTCGGCAACAAATCTTTTCAACAAATTGCACGATTGCGAATGGGAAACCACCGTAAAAATTACTCCTCATTTTACGTTACAAAAAAGAAAAATCGATTTTAGCAATTCAGATGAAATTGCTTTCAATAGCAGTTTTGATGTGATTTTCTTTGATGCATTTGCTCCCGAAAAACAACCAGAAATGTGGACACAAAGGATTTTTGATTCCATTTTTTCCTTATGCAACCCTCATGCTATCATCACCACTTATTGCGCTAAAGGCATCGTCCGGCGAATGCTGCAATCCGCCGGATTTACCGTAGAGCGCTTACCCGGTCCTCCGGGAAAAAGAGAAATCCTGCGGGGGAGAAAAGAATCCGCCTTTTTTCCTTAAAATTTAATCATTAATCGTTATTTTGTGTATCTAAGAAACAACACTGCTCATAAAGATCAATTAAACAACGGCCAATTGGGATCAGGAGTATGAGCTTGCTGCATGAGCTTTTTCAATGCTTCTGCCTTATCAGGATACAAAGAAATCACGTTGTGAACCTCCGATGGATCCGAAGCAATATTGTACAATTCGTAAACCGCATCCCCCTTCAGATTCAGATGAAGCAATTTCCAATTTCCTTGGATAACCGCCTGTCGACCGTTCAGCTCGTGAAATTCAAAATAAAAGAAATCGTGCTCCTTCTGCTTCTTTTTGCCTGTCAACGTGGGCAACACACTGATGCCATCGCTCTTCACCGGAAGCTTACGGCCCAACAGCTCGGCAAACGTGGGGAGATAATCCCAAAAGGCAAAAGAAACATGGCTTTCTGTCCCCGAAGGTACATGCCCTTTCCAACTGACAACCGTCGGAACCCGGATACCGCCCTCGTAAAGATCGCGCTTGTAGCCTCGGTATATCCCATTACTGTTGAAATAATCGGGATCGTTGCCCCCTTCACGATGGGGACCGTTGTCGCTCGTGAAGATGATCAGCGTATGGTCGTAAATACCCTGACGTTTTAACTCTTCAACAATCTCTCCTACGTACATGTCGAGCCTTGCCACCATCGCAGCATAAGCTGCCTTCGGGTACAACTGGGAGGCATAGCCCCCTTTACGAAACATCGGACCCGAATCCGTTCCCTTGAAAGGAGTCTCGGGGTATTTCCCTTTGAAGTGTTCAAAGATGGAATCTTCCGGTACCAACAACTCGGCATGGGGAAGAACCAACGGTACGTAAAGAAAAAACGGCTTGTTTTTGTTTTCTTCAATAAACCTCAGTGTGTGCTGCTGAATCAAATCCTGTGAATAGGTCCCGAAATTTCCATCGGCGTTCTCAGGCAATTCCACACGGGTCTGGTTGTGCCAAAGATGATCGGGGTAATAATTGTGCGCAAGCAGCTGACAGTTGTATCCGAAAAATTCGTCTACCCCCTGACGGTTGGGATCTCCCGAAGAACCGGGTTGACCTAATCCCCATTTGCCGAATGCTCCGGTCGTATAACCGGCATCTTTGAACAAATGGAAAAGCGTGTAGGTATTCGCAGGCAGTGGAAATTGTCCTTCGGGCTCCAGCTCTTTGTTCCCCCTGATCGGTGCATGCCCACCATGAAGTCCTGTCATCAAACAGGCACGCGACGGCGCACTCACTGTCGATCCGGCATACGTATGGGTGCAACGCATCCCGTTCAATGCCAGCCGATCGATATGCGGCGTTAGAAACTTTTCCTGACCAAAACAGCTTAGATCTCCGTAACCGAGATCGTCGGCCAGAATAAATACAACATTGGGCTTTTGTTGCGCTTCAACATGCAACAGGGGAAGAGTGCTCAACCCCAAACCTGCAAATAAAAATTTAAATCTAATCATAAAAAATTCCTCTAATATCAATTATATCTGCTTTATTTGAATACATGCTTCATCGGACGCCCAATCCACACCTGAGGAGTGTCCAAATTGAAAATGTAGGCTATGGTTGCGGCAATGTCGAATTGCATCATGCTCTCCTCAAATTCCGGAAGCCGCCTAACCTTCTTACCCGCAACAATAAACGGCGTTTCAAGCTCTTGAAGCGTCTTCCCGCCGTGACCTTTACCGATACCTCCGTGATCGGCACTGATGA
>CAYUIY010000104.1:0-5545 GCA_964444915.1 uncultured Dysgonomonadaceae bacterium | reverse complement strand
TCATCAGTGCCGATCACGGAGGTATCGGTAAAGGTCACGGCGGGAAGACGCTTCAGGAGCTTGAAACACCGTTTATTGTTGCGGGGAAGAACGTCAAACGGCTTCCGGAATTTAAGGAGAGCATGATGCAATTCGACATTGCCGCAACCATTGCCTACATTTTCGATCTGAAAACTCCTCAGGTGTGGATCGGACGACCGATGAAGCATGTATTCAAATAAAAAAGAAGCGGTATTCAGATCTTGCAGATGGAATAATAAACGCCGAACAGGAACAACATAAATTGAAAACATTTTCATGATTGCAAAGGAATGCGTATTTTTATTCCGTAAACCCTGCGTTTTGTGGAACGAACCTCGGAGTTCCAGACAATTGTTAATAGCAGAATTCAAGATCACCCAAGAGGAGTTTTGGAGGCATTTCTTCGCTCCTTCTTCGCTCTTCCTTCGCTTCAAAGCAGGGACGACAATATCGGATTTGGTGAAACCGTCGTAAAGCAAACCTACTTATTTGCCGCATGTAGAGCGGGGTACGGAGGTCGAGCAGGAGCATACTTTAGGCGGGGATGATGGGAGGGAGATGCAACCTTGATGCAAGGATGGAGCGAGGATGGTACGGCCTTGGTACGAGGAAGGTGCGGAGATGGATAGGTGTCTCGTCCTGAAATAGGTTTACACTCAATGTAAATTAAAAGCAGGACAATGAAGACAAAATTCAACAAAATTCCGGACGATACAACGCAATGCGAAGCATAAGAAAGCCAAGGGCATCGGAATGGAATTGTGATCGATGGGTAATTTTCATAAATTTCACGCAAACGAGCAAATTAGGGAAAGATTGGAATAGGAAAAAATGACGGACCTCGATTTTGGCGAATACAATTTATTCGAAAGTGGAATTTTTGAGAGAATCGGGAGTTGTGGAACAATGTCGGCAGTAATGCACATTTTTTAAGAAATAGAACAAACAGCGAAACAGACAAAGAGAGAGCACAAAAACAGATGAAGCGGCGCGATTTTATAAAAGATTCAATAATCCTGGGAGCAGCGATGAAGGTACCTTCGGCAGCTCGGGCAGATTCTTTTTCGGGGAGTGAAAATTTTCGGAAGTCTCCGGGTCCGATCCGTGAGCACCCCGTTGAAGGCAAACCTCCCCACATCATCCTTATCATGAGCGACCAGCATCGCGGCGATGCGTTGCATTGCATGGGGAATGATGCGGTTATTTCCCCCCATATCGATCAATTGGCGAAGGAGGGAACCGTTTTTGTCAACGGCTATTCCTCCACTCCCAGCAGCACTCCGGCACGATCGGGTTTACTCACGGGACTTTCCCCCTGGCATCACGGGATGTTGGGTTACGGGAGGGTAGCCCGCAGATACAGGTACGAAATGCCCCGGATGTTGAGCGATTTGGGTTATTATACCTTCGGGATAGGCAAGATGCACTGGTATCCGCAAAAATCCCTTCACGGATTTCGTGCGACATTGGTAGACGAGAGCGGTCGGGTGGAAACGCCGGATTTTGTGAGCGACTATCGCGAATGGTTTCAATTGCACGCTCCCGATAAAGATCCCGATTTAACGGGGATCGGTTGGAACGAACACGGTGCGGGAGTGTACAAATTGGACGAGCATCTTCATCCCACCTTTTGGACAGGACAAACCGCCTGCGAACTGATCAGGAATTACGCGAGCGACAAACCCTTGTTTCTCAAGGTTTCGTTTGCTCGTCCGCACAGTCCTTACGATCCCCCACAGAGGTATTTAGACCTGTATCGGGATAAAGAAATACCCGCACCGGTTGTAGGCGACTGGTGCGGCGAATATGCCGAGAGGAAAGATCCCGGGGAGGTAGACAAAGATGCGGCTTTTGCGAATCTGGGAGAAGAATATGCGAAGAATTCGCGGCGTCATTATTATGCGAACATCACCTTTATCGACGACCAGATAGGGGAAATTGTTCGCGAATTGAAAAAGAAAGGCATGTACGAAAACGCTTTGATCTGTTACACGTCCGATCACGGCGACATGCTGGGAGATCACTACCATTGGCGCAAGACGTATGCCTACGAGGGCTCGTCCCACATACCGTATATTGTAAAATGGCCATCGAGTGTTTCTGCGAGGTTAGACAGGAGCAAAAAGCGGGTCGAGCAGCCGGTTGAACTGCGCGATTTTCTTCCTACTTTTTTGGATGTGGCAGGAGGAGAGATACCGGAAGACATGGACGGCAAATCGCTGCTCGGTCTGGTTTCCCGTGAAGGGTGTGCATGGAGGGAGTTTATCGATCTGGAGCATGCCACCTGTTACAGTGCGGATAATTATTGGAGTGCGTTGACGGATGGGAAAATCAAATACATTTGGTTTTTCCGTACGGGGAAAGAACAGTTGTTCGATCTTAGCGTTGATCCGGGAGAAACGAGAAACCTTTCCGCCACGGCCGCCTACAGGGAGATACTCTTGGAGATGCGGGAGCGGATGGTGGATCATTTGCGTGAAAGGGGAGAGGGTTTTGTCAAAGACGGCCGATTGGTAATACGCAGCGAAACATTGCTTTATAGCCCCAATTATCCTAAAGCATCGGATGATTAAGGTCTGCATCAAGCCCACGAAATGAATTATAAGGGCAAAATCGATTTGTACGTTTATACAGGAGCCGATGGATATTTCGAACTTTATGAGGATGAAAATGTGAATTATAACTATGAAAAACAAAA
Source organism: uncultured Dysgonomonadaceae bacterium (assembly GCA_964444915.1). GTDB lineage: Bacteria > Bacteroidota > Bacteroidia > Bacteroidales > Dysgonomonadaceae > Anaerorudis. The sequence goes on along the minus strand of CAYUIY010000104.1, from coordinate 2,826 downwards.
GAAACTGGTGATTGGGGAGCGTGAAGGAGAGTTTGACGAAATGTTGGAATCCCGAAAATTTAAAGTGATATTTGTATCCGGAAACAAACCTGTTGGTTTTGATTCCGATAAGTCAGAAGGAATTTTAGTTGAATATAATGGTAAACGCATCGAGGTAAACGTGAATTAACCTCAAGTATTAAAAAAATAATTAGAACGATGAAAAAATTAATCCCTTATCTTACGCTTTTTTTATGTGTTTTTTTAGGATGCAGCCGCCAATTCTCGTCGCCTCGCGAGGTGAAAAAATTTACGGAAGATTGGCGTTTTCATTTGGGTGATAGTGTTGTCTTTTCTGCTGCCGTATTTGACGATAGCAGTTGGCGGACATTGAATCTGCCTCACGATTGGAGTATCGAGGGCTCGTTCAGCCCCGATTATCCTGCCGGTGTTGGCGGCGGAGCTTTGCCCGGCGGCATCGGATGGTATCGCAAAACTTTCAAGGTGTTGCCGGCCGATTCCGGGAAATGTTTTTTCATCGATTTCGATGGCGTGTATATGAATTCCGAAGTCTGGATTAATGATCATTACCTCGGGAAACGGCCTAACGGTTACATCGGTTTTCGCTACGACATAACTCCATATCTTCGGTTCGATGAGCGGGAAAATGTGATTGCCGTAAGGGTCGATAATAGTGCTCAACCCAATTCCCGCTGGTATTCGGGGTCAGGGATCTATCGGAACGTATGGCTTACAAAAGTCAATCCGGTTCATGTCGATCATTGGGGTACTTTTGTAACTTCTGAAGTTTTGGAAGATCATGCCAAGGTAAGTATTGAGAACACAATTCGCAACAATAGTAAAACGGATGCCGATTTTCATGTAGAAGTAGAGTTGCTGGATCGGTATAACAAAAAAATAGGTGACGCCGGAAGCGAAGAAATGACGGTAAAAGCCGGGCAGATTACAAAGGTAACGTTGCAGTCGAATGTGTCTAATCCCGATTTGTGGTCGCCACAAAACCCTGCTCTTTATAAGGCTGTAACGAAAGTTTTTGAAGGAAAAGAGTTGGTCGATCGCTATGAAACGGCTTTTGGTATTCGTTCGTTTTATTTTAGCAGCGATAAAGGTTTCTTTTTGAATGGACAACCGCTTAAGATCAATGGCGTGTGTATGCATCACGATTTGGGAGCGTTGGGAGCAGCGGTTAATTATCGTGCCATAGAACGTCAAATGGAAATTATGAAAGGGATGGGGGTCAATGCCGTCCGCACTTCGCATAATCCTCCGGCACCCGAGCTTTTGCAGATTTGCGATGAAATGGGATTGATTGTCATGGATGAAGCTTTCGACATGTGGGCAAAAAAGAAGACAGCATATGATTATTCGCTTTATTGGGACGAATGGCATTGTCGTGACTTACAAGATCAGATTTTGCGCGATCGTAATCATCCGAGTGTAATGATTTGGAGTGTCGGCAACGAGATTCCCGAACAATGGGATACAACCGGCGTAGCCATCACCCGTGAATTGGTTTCTATCGTTCATGAGCTTGATACTACCCGACCCATTACCACGGCTAACGATCATCCTTATCCAACCAATTATATCATCCAATCCGGTGCTCTCGATCTCATCGGATTCAATTATCATCATCAGGATTGGGCAAATTTTTCGAAAACTTTTCCCGGTGAAAAGTTCATTGCAACCGAAACCGTTTCGGCTTTGGCAACGCGGGGGCATTACGATATGCCTTCCGATAGTGTGCGGGTATGGCCTACGCGATGGGATATTCCTTTTCACGAAGGCAATCCCGACAATACTTGTTCGGCTTACGACAATTGCAGAACGCCGTGGGGGTCAACCCATGCCGAGAGTTGGAAGTTAATCAAGAAGTACGATTTCCTTTCCGGGATGTTCATTTGGACGGGTTTCGATTATCTGGGTGAACCAACGCCGTACCGGTGGCCGTCGCGCAGTTCTTACTTCGGCATAGTAGATCTGGCCGGCTTTCCGAAAGATATCTATTATATGTATAAAAGTGAGTGGACCAACGATACGGTTTTGCATATTTTCCCTCATTGGAATTGGAAAGAAGGGGATACGGTGGATGTTTGGGCTTATTACAATTGTGCCGATGAGGTAGAATTGTTCTTAAACGGCAAATCGCTTGGCAGAAAAAGCAAACAAGGCGATGATTTGCATGTGATGTGGCGTGTATTGTTCGAGCCCGGAACATTGCGTGCCGAATCGCGTAAAAACGGAACGTTGGTAGCTGTTAAAGAAATCGTAACAGCCGGTGAACCTGCCAAGTTGAATGCTTATGCCGATAGGCAGATTATTCATGCAGGGGGAGAGGATTTATCTTTTATTACCGTTGACGTAACCGATAGAGATGGGAATGTGGTTCCCTATGCAGATAATCGGATAAAAATAGCCATACAGGGCGATGCCTCCATAGCCGGAGTCGATAATGGCTGTCAAACAAGTCATCATTCTTTTCAATCCGATGAAATCGATGCTTTCAACGGCAAGTGCCTTGTCATTGTTCGTTCCGGAAAAACCAAAGGGAAGGTGAAGGTGAGGTTGCAATCGGATCATCTTCCGGAATCAATAGTGGAGCTTGAAGTCAACTGAGTTTTTGTTTGTAGGTATATTTGAGTGTTTTTCCTTAAATTTGCCGGTGTCGGAGGAAGAGCAATCCAATAATGATAAAGATAAAACGCTTTATGTTCTTTCGGCCGTGATAGTTGTAATGATAATTATTGTACTATAATTTAAAAGTTAGATAAATATGGAAACAATCGGATTAAAGCTTTTTTGTCCTTTTTTAGGTCTGGCAGCATT
>CAYUIY010000103.1:0-5825 GCA_964444915.1 uncultured Dysgonomonadaceae bacterium | reverse complement strand
CGCGAGGACATTGGAACGATGTTCAGGGATACCGTCACGCATTCGCCGAATAAAAACCGTTGGAGAAAATGAAGCGTTTAAAAATAGTTGCTGTTGCTTTTTGTCTGCCGTTGTTGCTGTTTTCCCAAAACATCGCGATCACGCACGGCCCCTATCTCCAGAAAGTAGGAGAAGAGGGAGTCACGGTAATTTGGACAACGGACAAAGATGCTGTATCGTGGGTGGAATTGGCACCGGCAGGCAACGACAGTTTCTATTCGCAAGAAAGGCCCCGTTATTACGATACCGTCTATGGCAACAAAGTCGTCGGCAAGCTTCATCGGGTAACGATTACCGGCCTGACACCCGGTACGGAATACCGTTACCGGATCTTTTCGAAGGAAGTGTCGGGATACGAAGGTCACAGGATTCTGTATGGAAATATTGCCGCGAGCGATGTTTACTCGCGGCGTCCTTATACCTTCCGGACATCGGATTCGCGGAACGCGAAAGTTTCGTTCCGGGTGGTAAACGACATTCATGGCAGCAACGACCGTTTACGTACGATGCTTTCGGATGTAAAAAGAGAGAATACCGATCTGGTGATTTTCAATGGCGACATGGTTTCGACGGTAAACGAAGAAGAAGGGATTTTTCGCGGTTTTATGGATACGGCTGTCGACCTCTTTGCAAGCGAAGTGCCGATGTATTACGTGAGGGGGAATCACGAAACCCGGGGAAGAGCGAGTTCTTTGGTGTACGATTATTTTCCCACTCCAACCGGAGAATTTTACTATGCTTTCAGGGAAGGTCCCGTTTTCTTTCTTGTGCTCGACAGCGGCGAAGACAAGCCCGATTCCGACATTGAATATTCGGAGCTGGCCTGTTTTGATGACTACCGAAGCAAAGAAAGCAAATGGCTGAAAACGGTGGTAAAGCATCCCGAATTTCGCTCGGCCAAATACCGAATCGTGTTGATACACATGCCGCCGGTTGGTTCAAGCTGGCATGGAACACGTGAAGTTGCCCGGAAGTTTGTTCCGTTGCTTAACGATGCCGGCATCGATCTAATGATTTGCGGACATACGCACGAATACGGGTTTGTTGGCAAAGGAGAAAAAAGCGGGATAAACTTCCCCGTTCTCATTAACGACGACGAAACCTACCTGGATGCAGAGGCGTCCGATAAGTTAACGGTCAAAGTAAAAGACCCGGCAGGAAAAATACTGCATGTACATACGTTTAATCCTTAAAAATAACAATTTACGATTTAGGAATGAAATTCAAACACTTATCTCTCACTACTTTTTTGGCATTAGTGCCGTTTTTTGTTTACCCGACAAACGGGAATCAATATAATCAGAACAACACAAAGCCGTATTGGCAGGATGTTCAGACTGTTGCTGTAAATAAGGAATATCCTCGTACTTCTTTTATGACATTTGCTAGTCGCAATGAAGCTCTTTCCCGAAAATTTGAGGAGAGCCAATTTTACCAATCACTCAATGGCGTTTGGAAGTTTTATTTTGTTGACGGATACAACGATTTGCCGGCCAATATTACCGATCCTGCTGTTTCGACAGCAAATTGGAACGATATCATTGTTCCCGGCAACTGGGAAATGCAAGGTTTTGGCGTACCGATATATACCAATCACGGTTATGAATTTAAGCCACGCGATCCCCAACCACCTATTTTGCCGGAAATGAATCCGGTAGGCGTTTATCGTAGGGATATCGATATTCCGTCCGAATGGATGAATCGGGATATTTTCTTGCATGTTGCAGGTGCAAAGTCGGGGATGTATGTATATATCAATGGAGAGGAAGTGGGGTATAGTGAAGATTCAAAAAATCCGGCAGAGTTTCTTATCAACGATTATGTAAAACCCGGGAAAAATACATTGGTTCTAAAAATATTCCGCTGGTCAACAGGTTCCTATCTCGAGTGTCAGGATTTTTGGCGTATAAGCGGCATAGAACGGGATGTGTATCTTTGGGCACAACCAAAAATTCGTGTTCGCGATTTTGCCGTGATATCCAATTTGGATGATACCTATAAAAACGGTGTTTTCGGGTTGAAAACCCAAATTAAAAATAATACAGAAGGAAAGGCCGATATCGAAATCCGATACGAATTGTTAGACGCAAACAATCAGGTTATTGCATCCGATAGGCAAACCGTATCGTTGAGCAGCGGGAAAGAAACGGCCGTCTCGTTCTCAAAACAAATTGACAATCCTTTGAAATGGACCGCAGAAACTCCCCATCTTTATAAATTACTGATAACGACCCTACAGAATGGGAAAACGCTGGAAGTGATTCCTTTCTCCGTCGGATTTCGCCGCATCGAAATTGTACCTGTACAAAGTATAAACGGCAGGACAGATTATTTATTGTTGTTCAACGGACAACCCATCAAATTGAAGGGAGTAAATATTCATGAAACCAATCCTGCAACCGGTCATTATGTGCCCGAAGAATTGATGCGAAAAGATTTTTCGCTGATGAAACAAAACAATATTAATACCGTCAGATTGAGTCATTATCCCCAGAGCAGACGTTTTTACGAACTTTGCGATGAATACGGATTATATGTATATGATGAGGCAAATATTGAATCGCACGGCATGTATTATGATCTTCGCAAAGGGGGGTCATTGGGTAATAATCCCGAATGGTTAATACCGCATTTGGACAGAATCAAGAATATGTTTGAAAGGAACAAAAACCATCCGTCGGTAACCTTTTGGTCTTTAGGAAATGAGGCAGGAAACGGGTATAATTTTTATAAAGCATACCTGTGGATTAAGGAGCAGGATAAAGACATTATGAATCGGCCGGTAAATTATGAGCGAGCATTGTGGGAATGGAATACCGATATGTATGTTCCTCAATATCCCAGTGCGGCTTGGTTGGAAGAAATCGGTAGAAACGGAAGCGATCGTCCTGTTGTTCCTTCGGAATATTCGCATGCAATGGGTAACTCCAACGGCAATCTCGATTTGCAATGGCAGGCTATTTATAAATGGCCGAATTTGCAAGGCGGATATATTTGGGACTGGGTTGACCAAGGAATGGATGCCGTTGATTCCACGGGAACTCATTATTGGAAATATGGAGGAGATTACGGGAAAAATATGCCGAGCGATGGCAATTTTCTTTGCAACGGCATCGTAAACCCCGACCGTACGCCGCATCCGGCTATGGCAGAGGTGAAATATGTTCATCAAGATTTTGCTTTTGATGCCGTAGATGTACAAAAGGGCTTATTTCGGGTGAAAAATCGGCTGTTTTTTACCAATACGGACGATTACGACATCTATTACAACGTGACCGAAAACGGGAAAGCGATAGCGAAGGGGATAGTGGACATTGAACTCGAACCGCAGGAAACGAAAGAAATTGCACTCCGTTTGCCCGATGTGAAGGCTAAACCCGGAAGGGAATATTTTGTGAATTTCAATGTGGTGTTGAAAAAAGAAAAACCGGGAGTGCCTGCGGGACATGTTGTTGCTTGCGAACAGTTTAAGTTGCCTTTCAGTATAGAAAAGAAAACGTATGAGGCACCTTCGGCACCCAAATTGTCGTTTACTACATTGGGAGACCGCGTAATCGTGAGCTCCAAAAAAGTGAATTTTGTTTTCGATAAAAAAATCGGTCGGGTAACCTCTTATCGGGTTGACGGGAAAGAGTTTTTCGATAAAGCTTTCGGTATTCAGCCTAATTTTTGGCGAGGACCCACGGATAACGACTATGGCAATGCCATGCCCAGCCGGTTGCATATCTGGAAAGAGTCGAGCAAAAATTTTCATGTAACCGATGCCACAGCCGGTTATCAAGGAGAAAATGTGGTATTAGAAACCACCTATCTGCTTGCTGCAGGCAATCTGTATATTGTAAAATATACCGTTTTCCCTACGGGAATTGTGAAAGTTGACGTGGAATTCACTTCTACCGATATGCAAAAGGAAGAAAAAGCGGCGGTTTCGGAAGCTACAAAACTGGCTACTTTTTCTCCTGAGGCAACCGCTGCACGAAAGGCTTCATCGGAATTGACGGTGCCTCGGATTGGTGTTCGATTCAGGCTCCCTGTGGAAATGCACAAGGTTACCTATTTTGGACGAGGGCCGGGCGAAAACTATATCGACAGGGCTTCCGGCTCCAAAGTAGGATTGTACGAAACCACAGCGGAAGACATGTACTTCCCGTATGTGCGTCCTCAAGAAAACGGGCATCGCACCGATACCCGATGGGTGGCTTTGACAAACGGGAAAAACGGATTGTTGGTTGTTGCGGATTCTACCGTCGGATTCAATTCCTTACGTAATAGTGTGGAAGATTTCGATTCGGAGGAAAATAAAAATCGACCGTATCAATGGAACAATTTTTATCCCGATGAAGCGGACGACAAATCCAAGGAATTGAAACGAAAAGGATGGGATAGTCCCGAGAACAAAATGCCTCGTCAGACCCATATCAACGATATCAAACCGCGTGATTTTGTGGAAGTATGCATCGATATGAAGCAACAGGGTGTTGCCGGATACAACAGTTGGGGCGCCCGCCCGCTTCCGGAATACAGTATCCCTGCAAACAAAAATTATACGTGGGGATTTACGTTGATCCCCGTAAAAAATGCTGCCGATAGGGATGAGAAATCGGTGTTGAAGTATTGAGAACCATTTGAGGTGTTAAAAACATATATTGCCCTTTTTTAAGCGAGAATTTAAAACGGAATTTTTATTTCTGTTCTTGGGAATTCCTGAGAGAGGGGCAATATGTTGTTTTTTTCAGTTTTTTCGAAAACTTCTGAATGAGATTTTATTCCACGTCAGGAAAAGGAAGGATCGGGTACGAAAATTTTATTCTTTGTCGGAATATGGGATAGGAGTGTGCGAAAATTTTATCCCTTTTCTGAAGTCCGACGTTAACAATTACTAACTTAAATCCTCCGTCGGAAAACTCAACAAGCCTAAAAATAAATTTAACCCCCTATCGGAAAACCAGATTTGCACACTTTGCTTTGTTTTGTGCAATAATGACTTTGTTTTAACGGCAAATCCCCTTTCCTTGTTAAGGAATGTTATTAGAAAATACGAAAAACAATGTTTTTATGTTCATCGGAAAATCCGACGGAGGATAAAAAAATTTTTCATCCTCGTCGGGAAACGATTTTTTATGCATTTTGAGCGGAAATTGTTGTTCCCGATCCCATCGCTTAGCAATGTAATTTTCATTTCACAAGCGGATGTTGCTGTGACGTTGCGCATTCTAGAATTAAATGTGGATCGAAAATATTGCTTTGATGGGCAAATGAACCGGGGGGGGTGATTTTGTTCGATTGGTGTGTTATCCTCTTAATAAATATATGATGTGTTCAGCTAATTGCAGAAGTGTTAACAACGGAAAAAAGAATTTAAAGTTAAAGATCATTAGCGGCAAAGGCGAAAGTGTAAAAATCAGGAATTTTCGTGTAAATTTGCACCAAATACAAACATAATGGCACGAAAAAAGTTATCTCAATCGCAAATAGCGTGTATTATTCTTCTTTGGGTTGCCTTGGTTGTTTATATTCTCACCATAGAAATTTCAACCCAAACGATTATAGCTGTTATTTTCTCCGGGGCATTCATATTTGTTCCTATTTACAAAAGTCTGAAAAAATAGGATATTTCATGTCACCCCGCATTGCAGTAAATTCGTTTTCATAAATTTTTTTTATTGCAGTATTTGCGTTATTTTTGCAAGCTGTTAGAAGCATAGAAAAAAGGATGGTCCGGTAGCTCAGCTGGATAGAGCAACAGCCTTCTAAGCTGTGGGTCTTGGGTTCGAATCCCAACCGGA
>CAYUIY010000102.1:0-5871 GCA_964444915.1 uncultured Dysgonomonadaceae bacterium | reverse complement strand
CTTTATGGCGAATTGATTTGTTTGAACGGAATTTTTGGTTGTTTATATGCAAATTCACTACTGTCCCGTTAAGATTTGAGGCCTCGAAATAGTTCGAGTTGACCGTTGTCAGACGAGACATTTAAATTTGGTTTGTTAAACAATTCACGTACCGGTATTTTCTCAAACAGCATAGTTCCTATAGTTTGAGAAATCATATAAAGTGAAGGTTCTTCGATGTGCATCTTTTTCTTGGCCAATGCTAAAAGCAAGAATGCACATACGGCTATCCATATCTGGGTGTAGACGGCATTTTCAGAGGTACCATAAAATGATTTGATATGCAGGTGTTGCTTTATCCATTTGAAGAAAAGTTCGACGTTCCACCTTTCCCTGTAAAGTTCGGCAATGGTGAGGGCCTCATAACCGGTATGGTTGGTGATGAAGCGATACACGTTCCCTGTGGCGTAATCTTCATAGACAACCATACGGAATTCATCCGGATATTTTTCCACGGATGCCTCTTCGGTCAGGCGGATCATCCGGTCGCTGATCACACCTGTCTGCAAGTCAACCTCCCCGGAAGAAACAACCTCGTACTGCATGTTGTCTTTTGCCCTGGTCACAAAGAACGCACCATTCTTATGGATGTTATTGAAAAGCCTGAAGAAATCAACGTATCCCTTATCCATCAAATAGATGGCACCCATCTCGACACATATCTCATCCATTGCATTAACATCATGTACGGATGCTCTTGTAAGATGGATGAAGACAGGGAGATTACCTCTCAAGTCAATTTGTGTATGCATTTTTATGCCTCCCTTATTCTTGCGGAACTTGGCCCATGGACAGAGTTTGAGACACAGACTGATGGTGGTGCTGTCGAAAGCATAAACCATATTGTCAATATCAAGCCTGAACTTGTCCTTCGCGTAAAGTGGCCGCACTTTCTTTATCAGGGCTTCTCCCAATTCGGCATAAATATGCCGGTCCCTGTTCTCGTTGGCTTTTGCCAATGTGTTACGGGGAACCGCGTAACTGATGCCACAGTGATACAACTTTCGAACCACGGCCAGTGCATTCAGGCTCGCTTCGATATCGCGCAGGCTGTTCTTGTCTGCATATTGAGCCATGCACATAACAAGGAACTGGTCGTGGCAGGAAAGGTTCCTGACTCGATAATCGCCTTTATACTTGGCTACTATTTCGTTGAAATCTCTACGAGGTATGAGCTGCATAATTTGGGAGAAAACTGTTTTGCCGGAATTCATTTCGTATGTTATTTGAAGGGAAACGTAAAAGTAACCAATTCAAATCGTGTACAAGAAATTCAGCACATATATTATTAAATATAAAATACTTACAAACAAAAATATTATTTTAACGGGACACTAGTGATGCAAATTAAAAATTATCATGTAAATTTGTTGTAGAAAACATTCCCCTTTTTTGCATATTAAAAGTGTGATGAAGAATAACGAGGCGAAAAAAATCAACGAAGAATTTTTGGCACTTTACAGAAAGATCTATCGGTTTCTGAGAAATGAGTGGGATCTCCGGAAAGTTACGTTGCTGAAGAATATTCTTCGTGATTCGATGCGCCGTGCGTCTGAAATGTCGGAAAAGGAGAGAGAAGAGCAATTGCTCCTTATTATGAAAACGGCCACCATTATCATGGATGAGATTGGCTTAAAACAACCGACAGTGGGTGCTGTTTTTCTTTTTCATGCTGTAACGAAAGGGCATTATGATATTTCGGAGGTTGAGGATCATTTTGGGGAAGAAGTAGCGACGATTTTGCGGGGTTTGATGAAAGTGAATGAGTTCAGTGACAAGAAATCGGCAGTCGAATCCGAAAATTATTTGAAACTGCTGCTTTCACTGGCTGAGGATATTCGTGTGGTATTCATTATGATAGCCCAACATCTTCAGAAAATGCGTGATGCTGCTTCTAAAGATCAGTCCATCCGCCTTGCTCTGTCTGTTGAATCCTCCTACTTGTATGCTCCGCTGGCCCATCGTTTGGGTTTATATACCATAAAATCGGAACTCGAGGATTTGTCGTTGAAATATACCGACAGGGGAACCTATAATTACATTGCCCGCAAACTCAATGAAACGAAACGTTCGCGGGATAAGTATATTCAGGAATTTATCAAACCGGTAAAAGAGCGACTCGATAAAACCGGATTGAAATACGATATTAAAGGTCGTACAAAATCCATTTATTCCATCAACAACAAGCTTAAAAAACAAAAAGTGGAATTTGAGGATATTTACGATCTTTTTGCCATCCGCATTATTTTGGATTCTCCACCCGAACTCGAAAAAGCGCAGTGTTGGCAGGTTTATTCCATCATCACCGATATGTATCAGCCCAATCCCATGCGTTTGAGAGATTGGCTTTCGATTCCGAAAAGCAACGGATACGAATCGCTCCATATCACCGTCCTTGGTCCACAATCGCGGTGGGTGGAGGTGCAAATACGCACCCGCCGGATGGACGAGATTGCCGAGCGGGGGTTGGCGGCACACTGGAAATATAAAGGGATAAAAGAAGAGTCTACGTTAGATAACTGGTTGAGCACGCTTCGGGAATCGCTCGATAATAAAGAGGAAGATTTAAAGGAGAAGTTGGGCGATTTCAAGTTAAACCTGTATGAAGAGGAGATTTTTGTTTTTACTCCGAAAGGCGATCTTATCAAACTGCCAAAAGGTGCTACGGTTCTCGATTTTGCTTTTGCTATCCATTCTAAGTTGGGAGCTACTTGTGTATCGGGAATGGTGAACAAAAAAAATGTTCCCATCAAACATGTACTAAAAAGTGGCGACCAGGTTGAAATCGTTACTTCGCCTCACCAAACGCCCAAGCAGGATTGGCTGAATTTTGTGGTTACGGCAAAAGCAAAAACAAAAATCCGACAGTTGTTAAAAGAAGAAGCCGGCAAACAGGTGGATATTGCCAAGGAGATGTTGGCGCGCCGAATGAAGAATCGCAAAATTGAGCAGAACGATGCTGTGTTGATGCAATTGATCAAAAAACTCAAATACAAAACCGTAACCGATTTTTACGTAGATATTGCTGCTGAAAAATTGGATGTCAATTGGATTATCGACAGGTATCTCGAACTTGAAAATAAAGAAGATGAAATGCGCGAAGCGCCGGCTCCTGCACCTGCCGAGAATTTTGTAATGCACTCGCCCTTACAGGAGTTGGCTACGCACGATGAGCTAATTATCGATCAAAACCTTACGGGTGTGGATTACAAATTGGCTAAATGTTGCAACCCCATTTACGGAGACGAAATATTTGCTTTTGTGTCGTCGCAGGGAATCCGAATTCATCGGGTTAATTGTCCTAATGCGCACAATCTTTTTTCCCGCTATGGCTATCGGGTACTCAATGCCCGTTGGTCGGGACATTCGTCGGGCAATGCCAATTATTCTGCCGTTTTGCGTGTAGTTGGTAATGATCAGATCAATATTGTTTCGTCGTTGATGTCGATTATTTCCAAAGAAGAGGGAGTGCTGATGCGTTCGATCAACATCGATTCAACCGACGGACTTTTTCAGGGCAATATCACTATTTCGGTGGCGAGTACACAAATACTCGAACAGCTTATTCGAAAACTAAGTGCCGTAAAAGGGGTAAAATCGATCTCCCGTTTGAATTAAAGGCATATCCACATGTCTTTGTATTTTTTATTTCGTCAATTTTTTATAAGGCGATGAATGTTTTATAGCTAATCAAAAGAGATAGAATAATGGAATTTATAGCGATTATACCTTCTCGGTACGCTTCTACGCGTTTTCCCGGTAAACCATTGGCCGATATGGCCGGTAAGACTATGATACAACGGGTATACGAACAGGTAAAAAAGGCCGTTGCCGAAGTGTGGGTAGCTACCGATGACGCTCGTATTTTCGATGCTGTGCAATCATTTGGTGGAAATGTGGTAATGACCTCTCCGCTTCATCGCAGCGGTACAGACCGGTGTTTTGAAGCGTATCAAAAAATTGGGAAAAATGCAGATGTGGTGATCAATATTCAAGGTGATGAACCTTTTATTCAACCTGAACAGATTGATCGATTGAAAAATTGTTTCGATTCGCCGGAAGTACAATTGGCAACGCTGATTAAACCTTTCCGCAAAGAAGAGGGGATTGAGGCGCTGTTTAATCCCGCATCACCTAAAGTTGTTATCAACAAAAATTTTGAGGCGCTTTATTTCAGTCGGTCAGTAATCCCTTATGTTCGCGATATCGATCAAATTCAATGGCCCGACTATCATGTGTTTTACAAGCATATCGGTATTTACGGCTATCGGGCAGATATTCTTGAAGAAATTGTTTCTTTGCCGCAGTCGATACTTGAGAAAGCCGAGTCGCTCGAACAGCTTCGATGGATAGAAAATGGATATCGGATAAGGGTGGGTGTTACCAATGTAGAAACTATTGGCATAGATACGCCACAAGACATGGAACGTGCTCTTCAATTTCTAGAAAATGGAAAAACAAAAAACCCTGAGTAGTATTCCCAAGGTTTTTCTTTCCTTTTCTTTTTTAAACGACGGTTATAATTGGCTTATTCGTTGTAAAGTGATAATTCTTCCTCGGTGAATGCTATTTTCTTCGAGTAACGAAAGATCAGATAAGGAATAATTAAAAGCAGGATAGCCCACATAATTTCGATCAGGATTTTTCCTTTTTTCATGTTATTTACATAGAGGTAACCCAGGAATCCCTCAATAACGATAATTATACCAATAATCAAAGAAGTGTTGGTGGTAGTACCCTGAAAAAATGGTATTGCCAATACAAGTACGCCGATAAGCATTACAATAGCGCCAGAATATTTTGCTAATTCTTTCATGTGTGTATATAATTATGATAATTTTGTTTCACATTGCAAATAAACACAAAATTCGACAAACTATAAAATAATTCGAGAAAAAAAATGTTTAACGACAAAAAATTGACCCATTCAAAAAAAATTACCGTTTTTTTCGTGTTAATCTAAGTATTTACGTATTTTCGCATAAAATAATTTTGATTGCAATGAAAGTTATAAAAATCATAAAAGATGTTACATTCTTTTTATATCAGTGGTTGGTTTTTTTTCCAATCTTTATCGTTTTAACCGTGCTTACGGCGCTTATTGTGATGATTTTTTCTCCTATTTTTGGGAATAAATTTTGGGGTTATTATCCTCCTAAATGGTGGGCAAGATTGACCTGTTGGTTGGCATTGTGTCGTGTAAAAGTTATAGGACGTGGGAATTTGGATCCGAAGCAATCGTATGTTTTTGTGGCTAATCATCAGGGGGCTTTCGATATTTTTTTGGTGTACGGATTTCTGAATCAGAATATAAAATGGGTGCAAAAACAAAGTTTGAGAAAAATTCCGTTAGTGGGTAAAGCTTCTGAAATAGCGGGACATGTTTTTGTTGACAATTCGAGTGCGGCATCGCGAGTAGCTACCATTCAAAAAGCAAAAAAACAAATTGTAGATGGTGTTTCTATCGTAATGTTTCCCGAAGGTTCGCGCACGCGAAATGGTAAATTGGGGCGTTTTAAAAGAGGAGCGTTTCAAATAGCCATCGATATGAAACTTCCAATCGTACCTATTACCATCAATGGTTCATATGATGTAATGAGGGTGGGTAGCTATATTATCCGTCCATGCAAAATGGAGTTGATCATTCACAAGCCCATTCCCACAGAAAATCTTACCGACAATGATATTCCTGCACTCGTACAGCACACAAAAGATATTATTTATTCCGGTTTATGGGAGAAATATAAATAATCGAAGAGCTATTTCTATAAAAAAGAAAGAGGCTGTCTCAAAAGTAGGGACAGCTTTTTTTTAGTTGGAAAATATCAAAAA
>CAYUIY010000101.1:0-5873 GCA_964444915.1 uncultured Dysgonomonadaceae bacterium | reverse complement strand
CCTCCATAGTGGACTTGCACCACCAAGTTATTTACCATGCACGGCACACAGAAAAAGCGCTACGGATAAATTCGTAGCGCTCACTGCTTTTCTTAGCGTTTAGCTTCAATTCCTGTCCGGAAGTTTCATCAACCTTTTGTATCTTCGTCGGCCTCGGCTTTATCTTGAGGCTTTTCTTCTTTCTTATCCTCTTTTTCTTCTTTCTTTTCTACTTTTTCAGTCGAAGCGGTTTCGGCTTGAGGAGTTTCTTCAGCAGAAGTTTCTGCTGCGGCTTTCACTTCCTGCACTTCTTCGGCTTTCGCTTTCACATTATCTTGCTTTGCCTTTTTGGTGCTTTCTCCTGTAGCTTTTCCTTTGGCTTTTTCGGCCTTTTCGGCTTTTACTTCCCCTTTTGCCTCTACATCGGCAACGGAAGTATCGGCGGCAGAGGTTGCAGCACCGGTTGTAGAGGCTGCGGCACCGGCTGTTTTAGCTGTGGATTTTCTACGCGAACGGCGCGTCCGGGTTCTCTTAGGCCCGGTTTCCTTGAGCATGTTTTCGTTGAAATCTACCAGTTCGATAAAGCACATGGGAGCGTTGTCGCCCAAGCGATATCCTGTTTTAATGATACGGGTGTAACCTCCGGGACGATCGCCTATCTTTTGCGATACCGTTTGAAAAAGCTCCGTCACCGCATATTTGTTTCTTAATGCACTGAATACAACTCTTCGAGAATGGGTGGTATCTTCCTTCGATCGCGTAATGAGAGGCTCCACAAATCGGCGCAATTCTTTGGCTTTGGGAACAGTAGTATAAATACGTTTATGCATGATGAGCGAGGTCGCCATGTTGGAAAGCATGGCTTCGCGGTGCCCTTTTTTACGTCCTAAATGATTGTTTTTACGTCTATGTCTCATTCCTGTTAATCTTTATCTAATTTATATTTCGAAACATCCATACCGAACGTCAAATTCATTCCGGCGAGGAGTTCTTCCAACTCAATAAGCGACTTCTTCCCGAAATTTCGGAATTTAAGAAGATCGTTTCTGGTATAGGAAACCAGTTGGCCAAGTGTTTCTACATCGGCTGCCTTGAGACAGTTAAGTGCGCGTACCGAGAGATCCAAGTCGGATAACTTACGTTTGAGAAGCTGACGCATATGGAGTACTTCTTCGTCGAACTCTTCGATACTATCGGAATCGGGAGATTCGATCATGATTTTGTCATCGTCAGAAAACAATGCAAAATGCTGAATAAGTATTTTTGCTGCTTCTTTTAATGCCTCTTTTGGCCGAATAGAACCATCGGTAGAAACCTCAATAATCAATTTTTCGTAATCCGTTTTTTGTTCGATACGGTAATTTTCGATCTCGTATTTTACATTTCGGATCGGGGTGAAAATAGAGTCAATGGCAATTGTTTGCACATCATCAGGAGGTAGCAGGGTGCGATTTTCATCGGCAGGAACATAGCCACGACCTTTATTGATGGAGAGTTCGATACGAATCTCTGCCTTCTTTTCCATATGGCATATTTCCAAGTCGGGGTTTAATACCTCGAAACCTGTCAATACTTTACCAATATCCCCGGCTTTGAACACTTCTGTTCCCGAAATGTGAAGGCTTACTTTCTCGGACTCGAATTCTTCGACCAAACGTTTAAACCGTACTTTCTTTAAATTGAGAATGATACCTGTTACATCTTCGATAATACCGGGTATAGAAGCAAACTCGTGCTCTACGCCATCGATTTTTATGGATGTAACTGCAAATCCTTCAAGTGAAGAAAGCAGAATACGACGTAATGCATTGCCAATAGTAATGCCATAGCCCGGTTCAAGCGGTCGGAATTCGAACTTTCCGTGGAAAGGATCCTCCTGCAACATGATTACTTTATCGGGTTTCTGAAATGCTAATATTGCCATGTAATGTTGTTATTATTTATTTAGAATATAATTCTACGATCAACTGTTCTTTAATGTTTTCAGGGATATCGGCTCGCTCGGGCAAATACAGCAATTTGCCGCAGAACGATGCTCTATCCCATTCCAACCAAGGATATTTACTATGATTAAACCCTGTGAGGGCATTCGAAATAACTTCCAATGATTTCGATTTTTCTCTTACACCTACAATGTCGCCCGGCTTAACGGTATAAGAAGGAATATTCACCACCTTACCGTTGACGGTAATGTGACGATGATTTACCAACTGACGTGCAGCTGCTCGGGTAGGAGCAATTCCTAAACGATAAACGATGTTGTCGAGCCGCGATTCCAGTAATTGAAGCAATACTTCACCGGTGATGCCGCGACTGCGTTCGGCACGTTCAAATGTAAGGCGAAATTGTTTTTCCAAAACGCCATAGGTGTATTTGGCACGTTGCTTTTCACGTAACTGAATGCCGTATTCCGACGTTTTTCTTCGGCGGCTATTTCCGTGTTGTCCCGGTGGATAATTCTTTTTAGAAAGAACTTTATCGGGACCGAAAATAGGTTCACCAAATTTACGAGCGATTTTTGATCTTGGACCAGTATATCTTGCCATTTCTTTTTAACGAATTAAACTTTTTTATTTGAAATCTTAAACTGTACAATTAAACTCTTCTTGCTTTTGGTGGACGGCACCCGTTGTGAGGGATGGGGGTAACGTCTACAATCTCGATTACCTCAATGCCCGAAGCATGAATGGTTCTGATGGCTGCTTCGCGACCATTACCCGGCCCCTTCACAAAAACTTTTACCTTGCGAAGTCCCAAATCAAACGCAATTTTTGCGCAATCTTGCGCCACCATTTGTGCAGCATATGGTGTGTTCTTTTTTGAACTTCTGAATCCCATTTTACCTGCAGACGACCAACTGATCACGTCGCCGTTTTCGTTGGTCAACGATACAATAATATTATTGAAAGAAGACGAAATATGCGCTTGACCTTCAGCACTTACCTTGACATTTTTTCTTTTCGATGCAGTTGTTCTTTTTGCCATATTTTTTATATGTTATTTAGTAGCTTTCTTCTTGTTAGCAACTGTTTTCTTTCTACCTTTCCGGGTACGGGCATTCGTTTTGGTTTTCTGGCCGCGTACCGGTAATCCCAAACGATGACGAATACCTCGATAACATCCAATATCCATCAGTCGTTTAATATTCATCTGCACTTCGGCACGAAGATCTCCTTCCACCTTGTACTCGCTGGAAATAATTTCACGAATACGGGCAATCTGATCATCCGTCCAGTCTTTTACTTTAATATCTCTATCAACTTCCGCTTTTGCCAAAATGCGGTTAGCTGAGCTGCGTCCAATACCATAGATATAAGTGAGAGCTACTTCGCCTCGCTTATTTTGCGGTAAATCGACTCCTACAATTCGTATTGCCATATATTTTCTAATTATTTGATTACAATAATAACAATAATCGTATTAACCCTGACGTTGTTTGTATCGGGGGTTCTTTTTACAGATTACATATAAACGGCCTTTTCTTCTGACGATTTGGCAGTCGGCCGAACGTTTCTTTATCGATGCTTTTACTTTCATATCGTTGTATTCCTTTATTCTTTATTTATATCTAAATGTAATTCTACCTTTCGTAAGGTCATATGGCGACATTTCCACGCGCACTCGGTCACCCGGTAAAATACGAATATAATTCATCCGCATTTTCCCGG
Source organism: uncultured Dysgonomonadaceae bacterium (assembly GCA_964444915.1). GTDB lineage: Bacteria > Bacteroidota > Bacteroidia > Bacteroidales > Dysgonomonadaceae > Anaerorudis. The sequence continues at coordinate 2,226 of CAYUIY010000101.1, read as the reverse complement.
AAATATGAGCTGTAATTTCATGTCCATTATCTAATTCAACACGAAACATAGCGTTGGACAACGATTCCACTATGACCCCGTCTTGTTCTATTGGTGGTTGTTTAGCCATTAAAAATAGTTTTGGTTTTAAATATGATTTTCTTCAATAAATTCAAATGTTGATAAAATATCGGCTTTGCCGTTGCGGATAGCAATGGTATGTTCGAAATGAGCTGCCGGCTTACGGTCTTTTGTTCTCACCGTCCAGCCGTCGCCTTCAAACACTACATTCTTGCTTCCCATATTAATCATGGGTTCAATGGCAATACACATGCCGTTTTTGAGCAACGGGCCCGTGCCCCTTCTGCCGTAATTGGGCACCTCGGGTGGTTCGTGCATATCACGACCAATGCCATGTCCCACTAATTCACGAACAACCGAATAGCCGTGCGACTCGCAGTAACTTTGTATAGCCCATGCGATATCTCCTATCCGATTATCTTCGCGTGCTTGTTCTATCCCTTTATAAAGCGCTTCTTTGGTTACTCTGAGCAACGCTTTTATTTTTTCGTCTACTTCACCTACACAAAACGTATAGGCCGAATCGCCGCAGTAACCGTTTTTGGTTGCACCACAATCTATGGATATGATGTCTCCTTCTCTCAACGGTTTATTATTGGGTATACCATGCACCACATTTTCATTTATTGAAGTACAAATGGAATTCGGAAAACCTCCATATCCCAAAAAAGTAGGAATGGCACCATGATCTCTTATGAACTCCTCGGCGATTCGATCGAGTTGCAACGTAGTAATTCCCGGCTTGATGTGTTTCGAAAGCTCTCCGAGCGTCATTCCCACAAGGCGGTTACTTTCGCGCATAAGTTCGATCTCTTCCTCGGTCTTCAATATGATCGTTCTGTTATTTCTCATCTATCAGAAAAATCCCTCCCTAAATTTAATATGCCGCAATAGATCCTGTTCTACCTTTAATTTTTTGACCGGATTTCAAAAATCCGTCGTAATGATGCATCAATAAATGACTTTCTATCTGTTGCAAGGTATCCAATATAACTCCCACAAGGATGAGAAGCGAGGTTCCTCCGAAAAAATGAGCAAATTGGGCATTTATTCCCATCATATTGGCAAATGCCGGCAAAATGGCAACGATTGCCAAAAATATAGAGCCCGGCAAGGTGATGCGCGACATGATGGTATCAATATATTCAGCCGTTTTCTTACCCGGCTTCACACCCGGAATAAACCCATTGTTCCGTTTTATGTCTTCGGCCATTTGCGTCGGATTGATGGTAATTGCCGTATAAAAGTAGGTAAAGGCAATAATCAACAACGCAAAAATGAAATTATACCAAAAACTGTTCGAATTTGTCAGCGCCGCCCAAAAACCTCCGCCTTCTTTTGCAGTAAACTGCACAATGGTGATCGGGATAAACATGATTGCCTGAGCAAAAATAATAGGCATTACGTTTGCTGCATTCACCTTCAACGGAATATACTGGCGAACACCTCCGTATTGTCTGTTACCGACAATGCGCTTGGCATACTGTACGGGAACCTTGCGAGTACCTTGCACCAACATGATGGCCAAAGCGGTAACCAACAACAAGAAAAGTATTTCGATCAGAAAAACCAACAATCCGCCCGGAGCGTTGATCAATCGATCCCATTCTGCTACCAGAGCACGAGGCAAACGCGCAATGATACCAACCAGAATGATAAACGATACGCCATTGCCTATACCTTTATCGGTAATGCGTTCGCCCAACCATAGCACGAACATACTGCCGGCCGCTAAAATAACGGTAGAGGGCAATACCCAATCCCAGAATCCTCCGGGTATGGCCCCGCGCAATGCACCGTAAATATATGCCGGTCCTTGCAGAAATAAAATAACAACCGTCAAATAACGAGTATACTGATTTATTTTGGTATATCCGCTTTCGCCTTCATGTTGCAATTTTTGAAAATAAGGAACCGCTATTCCCAACAATTGCATAACAATGGAAGCCGAAATATAGGGCATAATTCCCAATGCAAAAATTGAAGCATTAGCAAAAGCACCACCGGAGAACATATCCAACAATCCCAAAAGGCCTGCACTGGCGCTGGTACGCAATGCTTGCAGTTGGGCAGGATTGACTCCCGGCAATACCACAAACGAACCGAATCGGTAAACCGCCACAAAGAGCAAGGTGATCAAGAGCCTTTTGCGAAGGTCTTCAATTT
>CAYUIY010000100.1:0-5935 GCA_964444915.1 uncultured Dysgonomonadaceae bacterium | reverse complement strand
TTAAATAGAAGTGAGGACGGAAACAAAAACTTCCCACAATCCTAAAACAGATGTGCGGCAGGGAGGAAAAAAATTTTGGCAACGTTAAATTAGGGGCCTATAAGGAAGGGACAAAAATTGCCGCGACACCCAAATTTGTACGAGAAAGGAGGCAAAAATGTTTCAATATCGAACTTGATGTCGAGAAAGCAGGAAAATAGCAATCTAATGGTTTTTTATCTGCCTCGCGGAACGAGCACGATGCCGTATTCATCTTCTATGAACCGGAAATAGTAATACAAACGGTAATTGAGTTCCAAACCGTAATCGATATTGGGGTCGTAGTCGATATAGGTTGCGTAAAAACTTCCGTAGCGCAGCGGATTGTTGTGGCGGTGGTTCCATTCGCTTACGTAGAGTTGGTTCCAGGTTTCGTAATATTGCTGCGAGTAAAAATGTGGGGAAGGTTGGGTTGCCAACCAAGATTCGAATCTTGGATCGAGTACGATTAATTCGTATTCCACAGAATCTTTCTCTTCTTCGGCATTGTTTTTCATCAGTTTCACTTTGGGTGGCTGTTGTGCAGTGCTTTCTGCTTTTCTGGTGGTTTTGCAGCCCGTTAAAGGCATTCCGATCGTTAAAGCCAGCAAGAGTACGGCTTTAATGAAATTGGCAATCCTTATTTTTTCGGTGGTTTTGTTCGTTGTCATTGTTGCATATTGTTTAATTGTTTTTGCTCTTGTATTATATAATCTATAAAGGCAGTGTTTTTGCACACGCTTTCTACAAATATAGCAAAAAAATACGCTCTTTAGTCTCTTTATGAACGAATTTATGCAATAAATTTGCGCGTTAATTTCAGGGTATTTAGAGGGATTTCCGGCTTCCGTTTGTTTTGGCAGAACGGTGATATCTGTTTGGCGGAGGGCGTTGAGGCATGCTATCTAATTTCTTAATTCGATTCGGATAGTGCCTTTGCCGGAAGTGGTTTCAGCGGGCCTTGAGTTCTTTTGTCAAAATTAGGAAAAAGGGGATCGCGATCACCTCGAACAGGGCTGCCAGTAAAATCAAAGAAAAAACCGAATGTTCGTAAAGCATTCCCATGAAGGCACCTCCCAACATCCATGAGAGTCCGTAGATGGTGTTGAAAATTCCATAAGCCGATCCCCGACGACTTATCGCGGTGAGGTCGGCAACAGCTGCCCTCATGATCGTTTCATGAACACCCAGAACAATTCCCCATAAAATGATCCCGATAATCACGAAAACGAGCATGTTGCTGAAAGTTAAAAAAGGGATGAAAACCGAAAAGAGAGGGATGATCATCAGCGTTTTTAATCCCACACGGTCGTAAGCCTTTCCTATTATTAATGCCGTTAGAGCATCAACCCCCATAGCTAAAGCAAACAGGGCAGGGATTTGGACATCGCTCACGATAGCCTTTATTTTAAGGTGGTAGGAAATGAGCGGGAAATTGGCAAATCCGGCTACGGCAAAGAAAGTAAATAACGAGTAAAGAATAAAAATCTTTGAAAAAATGGGGTTGTTTTTTGCGCCGGCTTCTTGTTCACTTTCCAATTTTTCGGGGTGAGGTAACCGGTTTTTGGCTATCCGGAGAATACCTATTACCATCAGTGCCGGTATCCACAGGACGGAAAAACCCGTGCGATAGTTGCCTCCGGCGAAGAGGATTACGGAAAAGATGAGGGGACCGATGATGGCACCGATTTGATCTAATGCTTCATGGAGACCAAAACCGAATCCTCTCCCCACTTCTTTTGTGGCGTAGGAGAGAATGGTATCGCGAGCGGGTGAACGAAAGGCCTTGCCGACTCTTTCCAAAACGATAAGCAGCACTGCCACCTGCCAACTGTTAGTAAAAGCGAGAAGAGGGATGGCGATGAGCAGCCCGTAACCAATGAAGGTAAAGAGCCAGTATGCTTTGGTACGGTCGGCAATGAAACCGGAAAAAAGTCGAAGTGCATAGCCGATGAACTCACCCAGTCCGCCGATTAATCCAACCATTGTTGCGCTTGCTCCCAGCAGAGCCAGGTAGGGACCGGTGACACCTCGGGCTCCTTCATATACGACATCTCCCAAGAGGCTTACTATCCCCATCAAAATGATAAATCTAAGGGCATTGGTTCGCTCCTGTGAAGCTTTTTTGTTCATTCTCCCGGTTTGATGCTTTATTATTGGTGTTCGGGACGCAGAAGATCAATCACCGTTTTAACCGGATTGAAGGTGCTGATGGGCACTTCCACAAAAACGGTGTTCCAGTCGCTCATTCCTCCGTTCCAGAGGCCGGGATGCTCCAGCGCTTTCAGCTCGCGGCCGTTTTTCGACTTTATGGAGATGAAGCCGGTGTTGCGATCAACATAGTTGGGCAAATGGTATTTCTCGCCCTTGTGGTTTTTTACGCTGCAAACCAGATCTACCGGATTGAAATGCGTGCCGTTACGAAAAGCATTCATGGCAACGGGATCGTCGGGGTTAATTTGCGAGCTTTCCAAAATCTGCGGCGAGGCGGTACCGTCGGGATTTTTGACGATGAACGGACCACCGCCCGGTTCGCCCACATTTTTCACCATCCCGCACACGCGAAAAGGCCGGTTGAGCTTGCGCAGCAAATAATCGCGCAGGTCGTTGTCCGACTCGAAATGTTTACCGTCGTGGCGAATGCAGAGTTCGTTTTCGGTAAAACGCAGCATTTCCGACAAATCGTCAGTCGTTGCGTCGCCCGATTCCAATTTTTCCATGTAACGAAAAGCACGTTCCTGCATTTTCACCAACACACCGGCGAGCAGTTTTTTGTAGCGGGCTTCGTTTTCTTTCAGCCTGTCGGGGACAACATTATCGATGTTTTTGATGAAAATGATGTCGGCATCAATAGCGTTGAGGTTTTCGATGAGCGCACCGTGACCACCCGGACGGAAAACCAGACGACCGTTTTCGTCGCGGAAAGGCTCGTTGTTCATATCGACGGCAATGGTATTGGTAGAAGGTTTCTGGATGCTGAAAGATATGTCGTAACATACGTTTAATCGCTGTTCGTACAGCGGACTTTTTTCGGCTGTCAGCTTTTCGAACAGCGGTTTGTGTTGCGGAGAAACCGTAAAATGGAGGATGGCTCTTTCCTTATTGTCTTTGGCATAATACGAACTTTCTACCATATGTTCCTCCACCGGCGTGCAATTTCCATCGGGGTATTTGTGAAACAACAGCAGCCCTTTGGGCAAATTGCCGTAGTTCATCCCTTCGGGCAAAAGCAGCATACGTACAATGGTTTTGTATTCTCCATCGGCTTTCAGCTTCTCGATATTTTTCCCGTAATTTTTTTCACATAAGGCGTTCAGCTCGTCAAAAAAAGCGAATTTCTCGATTTCTGCAAAAAACTTCTTCTCGAAATCCGTGTGCGGTCCATCGTAATCGGCATCGAGAAAAGCAAACAAATCTTTAAACATGCGACTGGCAGCACCCGATGCAGGCACGAATTTCACGATGGTGCAGTCGTTTTTTCGGTACTGTTTCCACGCATCGATATAAGCCGTTTCATCTTCTTGGGGAATACGCATGATCCCGTTTCCGACAGAAGCTGCCGATACAATAGACAGAGGAGGAAATCCTTCTTTAAAATATTTTAATTGCGTGAGCACCTCTTCTTCAGAGAGCCCCATTTCTTTTAATTGAAGCAAATCTTCGTGTGTAAACATAACGCTAACAGATTTTATATATTCAAAGATAGTTATTTTTGGCAATAAAGAATAAAAATCAAAAAAAGGAAGGCATCGTGAAATTAAAAAATTCTTTAAATCCGACATTATGTCATAAAAAACTATCAATTCCGGGTTTGGCATATCATTTGAGAAAGATAGATTGGAACAAAAACAGAATCAATTTAAAATAAAATATTAATTATGGGAAAGATAATTGGAATAGACTTAGGCACAACGAATTCCTGTGTTGCAGTAATGGAGGGGAATGATCCTGTTGTTATTCCCAACAACGAAGGGAAACGAACAACGCCTTCGGTAGTAGCATTTTTGGATAACGGAGAGCGAAAAGTAGGCGATCCTGCAAAACGTCAGGCTATTATAAACCCGACAAGAACGGTTTCGTCTATCAAACGTTTTATGGGTCGCAAGTACGATGAGGTGCAGAACGAAATTTCGCAGGTACCCTACAAGGTAGTCAGAGGTGAGAATAATACTCCTCGTGTAGATATCGATGGGCATTTATACACACCTCAGGAAATTTCGGCTATGATTCTTCAGAAAATGAGGCAGACAGCCGAAGATTATTTGGGAACAAAGATTACCGATGCGGTGATTACAGTGCCTGCGTATTTTAACGACTCACAGCGTCAAGCTACCAAAGAGGCGGGCGAGATTGCAGGATTGAACGTACGTCGTATTGTAAACGAACCTACCGCCGCTGCATTGGCTTATGGTTTGGACAAAAAGAGTAAAGATCTGAAAATTGCCGTATTCGATTTGGGTGGAGGTACGTTCGATATTTCCATTCTTGAATTGGGAGACGGCGTTTTCGAAGTGAAATCTACCAATGGTGATACTCATCTGGGAGGTGACGATTTTGACCAGCGCATCATCAACTGGCTGGCAGAAGATTTTCTGAAAGAAGAAGGCATCGATTTGCGCAAAGATCCGATGGCTCTGCAACGTTTGAAAGAGGCTGCCGAAAAAGCCAAAATTGAACTGTCGAGCACTACAACCACGGAAATCAATCTGCCGTATATCATGCCGGTTGACGGAATTCCCAAACACTTGGTAAAAACGCTTACACGGGCTAAATTTGAACAGCTGATTGACGATCTGTTGCAAAGATGTTTGGAACCGTGCACAACCGCATTGAAAGATGCCGGTTTAAATGCATCCGATATTGACGAAGTTATATTGGTAGGGGGGTCAACCCGTATCCCGGCTGTTCAGGCGCTGGTAGAGAAATTTTTCGGTAAAGCTCCCCACAAGGGTGTTAACCCCGATGAGGTTGTTGCTATCGGTGCTGCCATTCAAGGTGCCATTTTGTCGGGTGAAATCAAAGACGTATTGTTGCTCGATGTTACTCCGCTTTCGCTGGGTATCGAAACGCTGGGTGGTGTAATGACCAAGCTGATTGAAGCAAATACAACCATACCTACCCGCAAGAGCGAAATTTTCTCCACTGCTTCCGATAATCAAACGTCGGTACAGATCAATGTGTTGCAGGGTGAGCGACCCATGGCTCGCGACAACAAACTCATTGGCGTGTTTACGCTCGACGGAATACCGCCCGCACCGCGTGGAGTGCCTCAGATTGAAGTTACCTTCGATATCGATGCAAACGGTATCTTGAATGTAACGGCCAAAGATAAGGCTACGGGTAAAGAACAGCATATCCGCATTGAAGCATCTTCGGGTCTGACTGAAGAAGAAATCAAGCGGATGAAAGAAGAAGCTGCTGCACATGCCGAAGCCGACAGGAAAGAGAGAGAGCGTGTGGACAAGCTGAATCAGGCCGATGCGATGATTTTCCAGACAGAGAAACAGTTAAAAGAGCTGGGCGATAAGATTCCTGCCGACAAGAAAGGTCCAATCGAAGCTGCTCTCAACAAACTGAAAGAGGCTCACAAAGCACAGAATGTGGAAGAAATAGACAAGGCTATCAATGAATTGAATACTGCTTTCCATGCAGCTTCGCAAGAAATATATAATGCGACCAGTGCAGGTGCAGGTGCCGGAGCGGCAGGGGATACGCAGAGCGGTCCACAGCAAGGAGACGACAGCGACAAAGGTGGTGAAGATGTCACGGATGTCGATTTTGAAGAAGTGAAGTAATCTTCACAACAAACCACTATGATAAATAGATTAATCCCTGTGAATGCGATTTTCACAGGGATTTTTTTGTGTGCCGTGCATGGTAAATAACTTGGTGGTGCAAGTCCACTATGGAGGTTTAT
>CAYUIY010000099.1:0-5997 GCA_964444915.1 uncultured Dysgonomonadaceae bacterium | reverse complement strand
GTGCGGACTTTTTTTCGCTAAAGTTGCTATGCCGCTTAACCGGGTATTTATGATTTTATATACCATAACAGGACTCATGGATTCTCCATTGTTCTTAACAAACAAAAAGGGAGATTTGTTCTTTATATGGGCATCTCTTATTTGCATATATTCTTTTAGTTTGTCAATGGTAGTATCGGATAAAGGTATTATACGCTGTTTATTTCTTTTTCCGGTAACCCGAAGTGTTCGATTATAAAAATCGATATCGGAATCCTTTAACCCAATCAGTTCGGAACGACGTATACCGGTAACATAGAACAATTCGATGATAAATCGGTCGCGATGCCCTTCAAAATCGTCGGAATATTCCTCGTCATCATCGAGAATTCTTTGCATATCTTTATCGCTTACAAACACGGGCAATTTTTTGTCTACTTTTGGTCCACTTACCCTCTCGGCAGGGTTATGGGTTACCACCCCCTGTTTTTGCAAATATTTGAAGAATGATTTTACGGCGCTCAGTTTTCGGTTAACGGAGCGAGGTTTCATTCCCTCCTCCATGAGTTGCGCTATCCATATTCGAATGAGGTCGGAATCGATCTTTTGAGGATCAAACTCTTCGCATTCGTCAATAATAAATCTCTCAAATTGATTAAGGTCAGTTAAATAAGAAATCTCCGTATGAGAAGAATAGTTCTTCTCAAAACGGAGATATTCTATAAATTTTTTCTTCCACATTTCGTTCATCCTTTAAATCAGGACTCCGAAATTAAAGGATTTTTTTCTAATTCAAAAATAATTATTCTTCGTCCTCACGCAATCGCTGCACATAAATGGCACGCTGCTTCTTCTGTCTTCTTTCGACCGAAGGCTTTACGTATGCCTGGCGTCTGCGGAATTCTTTTGCTACGCCTGTTCTTTCGTATTTGCGTTTGAATCTTTTTAACGCTCTTTCTATATTTTCGCCTTCTTTTACCGGTACTATAATCATATATAATTCAATTATTTTTCTATTTTACAAAGTGTGATTACTGTTTTTTATATTACAAATCTTGTACCATTATACAATTATACAACATATATAATATACGAAATAATACAAAATGTATATTCCTTTTTTGTACATTACCAATTGGTGTACAAAACCAACATACATTGTTTTTTATTTTTCTCCTTGTTTATTTCTGCGTATTTCAGTAACCCCCTTTCTATTTGAAGCAACAAAATTACAAATAAAGATTGATTTTTCAATCATTTGGAAACACATTTTTAAGAAAAAACTGAAAAATAGGATCGGTATTGTCTTTTTATTATTTTTGTTGTTACCAATCTGATGCTCAAAACGTGCGTTGGTTATTTCGAGGAGTTTTTTCACTATATAATATAGGTATAAAATGCAGAATAGGAAAATTAAGGAAAACGGATGGTTGCTCATTGCCATTGTCATCGGGTCGTTTTTCAACAGTTTTATGTCTTCTTCGTTGAATATTGCCATGCCGGTAATCAATGCCGAGTATCAGGTAGGCGTTGCACAGGTGGCCTGGATATCGAAGTCGTTTCTGCTGGCATCGGCCATCGGCTTGCTTCTTGCGGGTTGGGTAGCCGACCATTATGGAAGGCGCAAGACATTTTTGGCAGGCAATGCCATTTTTGGTTTTGTCTCGCTTTTAATCGCAATTATTCCCGGTTTTTATCCTGCGGTTGTGTTACGATTTATCCAAGGGTTGGGCAGTGCAATGATCATGGCATCGGCACCGGCATTGATTGCATCCGCTTTTGAAACTTCACGACGAGGATTCGTTCTCGGCATCCAAACCACCTTCACTTATATCGGGCTCTCATTGGCTCCATTGCTGGGTGGATTGTTAACCCAAGTATTGGGGTGGAAAAGCCTGTTTGTTTTTAATTTCATTTTCACAACCTTCGCGCTGGGCATCATGTTTTTCGGGGTGAAAAAAGAATGGAGAAGCGAAACGGAAAAGCCCTTCGACCTCCCCGGTTATTTTCTTTTCGTAATTGCCATACTCGGCATTGTATTGGCATTGGATTGGATGAATCGGAATTCTTTGATCGGGGTCGGCATCAGTGTTGTTGCCGGCTATGCGTTTATTGTTTACGAAAAGCAGAAAACCCATCCCTTCATTTCCGTTACTTTTTTGAAAGAAAACCGGTACTTCACAAACTCCATTTTGGCGGCATTAATCAATTATGCCACCACTTTTGCCATCAGTTATGTGCTGAGTCTGTATTTGCAAAACATCCGCGGCATGACACCCGTCGCCGCGGGATTCGTTTTGTGTTTTCAACCGGTGATGATGGCGTTGTTTTCTGCCTATGCCGGCCATCTTTCCGACAAACACAATCCGGGCAGGATAGCATCCTACGGCATGGCCATCATCAGTGCGGCACTTTTTGCCATCGGTTTTTTGGTCAACGAAACCCTGCCCCTTTACGTGTTGGCTATTCTGTTGGCCCTATTGGGGTTGGGGTTTGCACTGTTTTCGTCGCCCAACACCAATGCCGTAATGAGTTCGGTAGATGCCGGTTCCTACGGATTCGCTTCCGCATTTCTTGCCTTCGGCAGGCTGTTTGGTCAATTTCTTTCGATGGCTTTGGCATCGGGACTCATTTTGGTAATCAACAATTCACAAGCCACCTTGTTTGGTCACGAAGGGCTGTTGCTCGCTACAAAAATTGCATTCGTCTTTTTTGGTCTCCTGAGTTGTTTCGGCGTTTACCTTTCGTATCAACGGGTTTCTGTGCAGCCCAAAAACGAAATGTAACAAAAGTATCGCAAAAAAACGTTCAGAAGACATGGAAAATCGTTTTCAGACGACCGTGAAAAGTTTTTTTATCCTCCGTCGGAAAATCCGACGAGCCTAAAACCCTTGTTTTTTCTATTTTCTAATCATATTCTTTAACAAATGAGGCCGGTTTACCCTCGAAACACACTCATTTTCGCATAAAAAAGCGTCAAAATGTGCATATCGGATTTTCCGATAAAGGACAACATTTTTTTATCTCTCGTCAGGTTATCCGACGGAGGAATTCAGTTAGCAATTGTTAATGTTCATTTTCCGACGGAGGATAAAATTTTCATGCGCTCTAATCTCGTTTCCCGATAGAAGATCATCTTTTGCTTCCTTGCAATCGGAAATACCGAAAAGAGAATAAAATATCGTGTTGCACACCCTCTTAAAAATCCGCATCAAAACAATTTCTATGCTGCTATTATTGATTTAATGCTTTCAGCAACTCGCGTTTTATGATGTCGGCACCGGGAAAACCAAGCGAGTAGAAACACTGATTACCTTCTCGGTCAAGAATAAGGTAGGTGGGCACTCCTTCCACTTTCTTCTGTGTACTGATATATTCCCATTGTGCATCGTCCATCCGATAGTGATTGCCTTTCAAGTCAGGAATCATGTTGCGCCAGGTGTTCTCGGGCGAAGTATAGCCGGTCATATAAACATACACCAAATCCTTACCGGCCAGTTGAGCTTTCAACGGCTCCATTTCTTTGTTTGCCTGTCGGCACGGACCACACCACGTTGCCCAAAAATCCACCAGCACCACTTTACCCCGGAAAGGCTTCACCATTTCGTCAAACAGTTGTTCGTTCGAAACTTGCGGCACTTCCAACACGGTATAGCCCGTTTTCTTCTTGTTTTCCTCTATTTTTGCCAGCAGCTCCTCGTTCTGCTCCAGCAGCGTAGTTCGTATGATTTCGGGATAAGCAGCCAGTTCCTGCTTCTGCTCATCGGTCAACGGGTTGTAATCCCTCAATGCAAAGCTGATTTGTTGTGAACGGATGAGATCAAACAAAAAAGCATCCTCAACATTCAACATCCTCTTCAAATAAGCCAAACCCATATTTTTCAGGTTGTATTCTTTCACAAGCGGCAGGTATTTCTTGTACAACAAGTTGAGCGAATCCGTTTTGTCGAACTTTTCTCCCTTTTCATAAGCATCGATATACGCATGAATAAGCGCTTTTTCGTCGGTCGATACTTCTTTACATCCGGCCAAATAGCGCATGATTGCCGTCGGATCGTTCGAATCTCCTCGGGCGTATCCCAAGTTTCGGATATAAAGAGGTATATCGGGAACCAACAGAACAACAGGATCATTATAGGGTAACAACCGATAAAAGTCGTTATAATCGTCGGTTTGTGACGAACGCTTCATTTTTTGCGCCGCCTCGGCATAAGAAACCTTGTATTTTTGGGCATAAGCGCTCAGGATGTAAGAATCGGCATTCATCAAAATATCGGTCAGCAAAAATGCCTGACGGGTATTGAAAACCTGTTGGGCAAGCGGACTGATACCGGCCGAAGCACTCGTTGCGAGCAATTGTTCGTAGCGCTCCATCAGGAAAGTTTTCAATTCATCGGCATCCATATCGGCCGCAACATCAAAAACATCCGCAGTAGAAAGATCCGTAAGCGCTTCGTTCTGCAAATCGGTATTGAGCTTTGCCAGATAACCGGCATAATACACCTCCTTGCCGTAAGGTTCTTCCTCTTTATGCAGACGAGAGTACTTGCGGTTGTGTTCGGGAAGATTGACCAGCAGTTTCGATGTCTTTCCCGGAGCCGCCTTCACGGGAAACGAAGCCGATCCCAGTCGGAGGTAAAGATTGGTGGGACTGCATACCGTAATTGCCGCACGAAACAAACCGTCGGCATCGACGTCAACCGGCACTTCATCTTCTTTACCGGTAATCGGATTGCCATACACCAGCTTAACATTGCCAAAGTCGGGACGGTAACCCCGCAACGTGCCGCTCACAACGGCTTCGCCTTTCACCAATTTCAGCTCAAGATCGTTTTCCGGCGGATAATCGCGCGTATATTCTTCCGGAATATCGGACAATTTCAACCGTTTGTTCTTCAGGTCCACTCCATATATCTTGAAACAATTCTCGCAATCGCTTTCTATAAAATCAAAGGTGAGGGTGTTGAGTGGCAGCGGTTCAAAAACGAGTTTAAAGGAAGCTTCGCCCGATGGAGGCATCCAAAACAGCGAATCGAGGTCGATGCCCTCTCCGCTGCGAATCATGTACTTTTTTCCGTCGGCCAACAGATAACTATCGGAAACAATTTTTATCCACCAACCGGGACGATAAAAAGCCGCGATATCCAACACGGTAGCCGTATCGGATAAGGTTACTTTGCTGATTTCCACAGACCGATTATTGCTAAATACGGCCGGAGGAAGTTCAACCACTTTGTCTTTTGCCTTGACACCAGCACTCAGCAGCATCAACAGGGCGACGATTAAAAATTTTGTCGTTTTCATCAGTACAATACATTAAGTTCTAAAAATCAATTTGTAACAAAAATCCAATTACAAATCTATGCTTTTTGTTTTAAATCACAAGTAATTCCGTTTACATATTCTCATCTTTACTTCAATCAAGCGCATTTTTTATGATTATTGTCATTGCCATCGGGTGACTTATTTACTCTAATTGATAAATTAAAACGGATTTATGATTAATTAATATCGTATTGGCATATAGAGTCGTGTATTTTTTATACTTTTGACGAAAATAACACTCTTTCTATGTTTTTTGTCACAAAAATATTTAAACAATGCAAGCAAAACATATCCATCATATACTAATAGTAGTTTGCCTTCTTTTCCTCTATTTTCCTGTTACTGATGCACAACAAAATAAATTCAGCATTTCGGGAACCATATACGAAGTACCGGGCAACGGAAAAAAGGCACCCCTCCCTTATGCCACGGTAACCATTAATAAATACGGTATAGGGGCGGTTACAGACGACAACGGTTATTACAAGATAAGCAACGTTCCCGCAGGAGATATTGATTTAAATATTAATTATTTAGGAAAAATACCTATTGACACGCTCATCAAGCTATCTTCCGACATGGTGCTGGATTTTGTTCTAAAAGAAGAAAATTTCAGGCTTAAAGAAGTTGCCGTGACGGCAGAAAGCAGCAAAGCGGGACAATCGACCGCATCGAAAATATCTACCACGGCAA
>CAYUIY010000098.1:0-6066 GCA_964444915.1 uncultured Dysgonomonadaceae bacterium | reverse complement strand
CTCGCTGAACGGCAATCCCGAATTTAATTACCGCGTGGCGGGGTTTATCTCGGACGAAGTGCGGATGATCGGGAAGACGCTGATAGGGGTGAATGTGTATGCCAACGACGACAGGCTGTTTGACGTGATGGAGAAAAAGGGGGTGGATACGGTGATTGTGTCGCCTCAAAAGATTGAAGAGGTGCAAAACACGCCGTTGCTCGACCGGTTTCTCGAACGGAATATTACCTTGCTGACCACGCCGCCGCTGAGCGATTTAAATGGGGGGTTGACGAGGAAGTCGCAGCTGAGGGAGATTGAGATTGAGGATTTGCTGCCGCGCGAACCGATACGGATAAACATGCAGCACATTGCTTCGCACATTGAGGGGAAGCGGGTGATGGTGACGGGGGCGGCGGGATCCATCGGCAGCGAGATTGTGCGACAGGTGGCGGCTTTTAATCCGTACACGATTGTTTTGGTGGATCAGGCCGAGACGCCGTTGCACGATATGCGGCTGGAGATGAAGGAGAAGTGGTGTGAGGTGGATACGCAGATTTTTGTGGCGGATGTGGCGAACGGTTCACGCATGGAGCGGATTTTTGAGGAGACGCGGCCGCAATATATTTTTCATGCGGCGGCTTACAAGCATGTGCCGATGATGGAGGAGAACGTGTCGGAGTCGATTCAGACGAACGTGCAGGGAACGAAAATTCTGGCGGATCTGGCGGTGAAATACAAGGTGGAGAAGTTTGTGATGATCTCCACGGACAAGGCGGTGAACCCGTCGAACGTGATGGGGTGCTCGAAGCGGATTTGCGAGATTTATATTCAGTCGCTGGCGAAGTACTTGCAGCGGCAGGGAGGGCACTCGGTGCAGTTTATCACCACGCGCTTCGGCAACGTACTGGGCTCCAACGGGTCGGTGATTCCGCTGTTTAAGGAGCAGATTCGGAAAGGGGGACCGGTGACGGTGACGCATCCGGAAATCATCCGCTATTTCATGACGATTCCCGAGGCGTGTCAGCTGGTGCTGGAAGCGGGCTCGATGGGCAAAGGTGGCGAGATCTACGTGTTTGATATGGGTAAACCGGTGAAAATAGTGGATCTGGCCAAGAAGATGATCGCGCTTTCGGGACGCAAGGAGGTGCAAATACGGTTCACGGGGCTGCGGCCGGGCGAGAAGCTGTATGAGGAGCTGCTGAACGTGGAGGAGTATACCAAGCCGACGCACCACGAGAAAATTATGATTGCCGACGTGCGGGAATACGAATATGAGGTGGTGAAGAAGGAGATTGAGGAGCTGATACGCATTTCGTATGCGTATGACGACAGGGAGACGGTGAGGAAGATGAAGGAGATTGTGCCGGAATTTCACAGCCTCAACTCGCCCTACGCTTCGCTGGACAAGACTTTTCCGGCACTTTCGGACTTGGACGAAACCGAACCGACAGAAAACGTTGCGCACCCCGACAAGGACGATATCTTCCTCGTGAACAACCCTGTTCAACCCTGATCAACCTTTCCGGCCACGCCGTGCACTTCTGCGATTCCCACTCTACCAATCCTTAAATTTCAATCCTCTCCCATCTTTACTCCAACTACCCACTACGAGCGCTTAAATCTCAACACGCTCCCCTACTCTCACGCTCACTTCAAGCCGTTCCCGGCACCTATCTCATATAAATCCTACGTTTTGTTACCATGAAAACTTTATTCCTTGAAAAAATTCTTTTGAAGCCAATATTTATACATCGGATCTAAAAACGATAATTCTTCACCCGTATCATCCAGTATCTCATTTTCGATCAATAGCCGTTTAAGTCGCACCACATTGGCGGAAGTGCCCAATCGATATTTCTCGAGGGTTTCCTTCGCCGTCAACTGTTTTTCTCCTGCTAAAACAGCTTTCAGTAAATGAATCTGAAAGGAAGACAATTTTTCCGTGCTGTTGGCAAACAGAAGGCTGAGTTGATCGATGATATCTTCGTGTGCCGAGAGTATAATTTCTTGAGAGCATACGTCCTTTGTCCGAAACCATGCTTGCTGAGCTAATTGCTGCACATAATAGGGGTGATTGTCGGCCAGTTGAGCAATTAATCGGGCATTTTCGGGAGAAAGTATTTTTCCCGTATCTTCGAATCGTTTACAGAGGAAAACAATCCATTCCTTTTCGGGAATTTTATCCAGGAGCATGAGATCGCCAAATTTGTAAAACGGCTGTGAAGGATTACTGAAGATATCCAACAGCATGTGGCGTTTGCTGCCATAAAGGCAATAGGCGACATCATGATGATGCTGCCAATGCGAACGCAGCTTTTGTTGAAATGCTTCGGGATCGGAGAAGTGCATGATATTTTGAAATTCATCGATACAAATGACGAGTTGCATATTTTTTTTCTGTGCTATATTTTCCGCTAAATCAAGAATGTCATCCGGTTGCTTTTCCAATTCCTTCCAACCGATACCGAAGGAAAGGTCGGTTTTTATTTTTGCTTTCGCAGATTGCGCCGGCTTGTTTTACCAATGAAGTTTTGCCCCATCGGCGAGGCGAGATGAGAATGGTAGGTACTTTTATGACAACTTACAAATTTGTAACTTACAGAATTGTAACTTAATCCGATTTGTCAATTATTTTAAAAATTCTAAGACCATTGATTTTAATTTTAACTTGAAAGTCCGGTTTTTTCCGTACCTTTGAGAAAGATTTAAAACAGAATGAAGAAATATCTGGAAGATTTTCACAAAATGAAATTATTTCGGTTGCAAGACGTCGTGTGAGCTACCCCTTTTTAGGACAGTCTTTGATTAGACTGCTAAATTAGTGATTTATGTATACAATGTTATGATGAAAGAAAAATCTTTCTGATTACGTTAAAAAACATTACTAAACTCAAAAATCCTTGTTTGAGTTTAGTAATAACTAAACTTTATGCGTACATTTGCAACCGAAATATTTGATATAGTAAAAGGCAGGCAGGTTTTTGAAAAATTGCTGGTTAATGGAATATGTTTAATCGATGAGTTTGAAAAGGAAATTAAACAGAAAAAACAGTATATTTCGGAATTAACTACAATTTTCGCCTACATGGATTTATACGCAAATGGCAGCTCTTTACCTAATACTAAATTCCGAGAAATAAAAGGAAGTAATTCAGCTGTAAAACGATATGAATTTAAAAGCAAACATTTAAGGGTTTATGTGTTCAACATTCCGGGAGGTAAAATGGTTGTAATGGGAGGATATAAAAATACTCAAGCAGCCGATATCCGAACTTTTCATTCGATAGTAGATGAATATCTTTCGGAAACAAAAAATAGAAAATTATGAAAAGAGAAGAACTTATTCAATCTAAAGAATATTGGATTACCAAAATTCAAATCGATTTGTTCAATGAAGTTGAAGCTTACATGAAAGCAAATAATCTCACTCGTACTCAATTCGCTGAAAAATTGGGGGTATCCAAAGGTTACATTAGCCAAATTCTTAATGGCGAAGCCGATCATCGAATTTCTAAATTAGTAGAATTGGCATTATCTATCGGTCTAGTTCCTTCTGTTTCTTTTGAAAAAATGGAAGATGTGATGCGTCGCGATAATGCAGGATATTATAACATATCTTACAATGATATAGAACGAAGCAAAAACATATTGGCTAATTCAGGATATTTATTTTCGAACAAACCTGTTTCAAAATGTAGAGATCATAATATTTCTGACAAACATAATGGCTGGGAGAGTGTAGATGCCAGCGCCAATAATTCTCAAACAAAGATTGCATCATGATTGCCAAAAGATCAGATTTAATATTAAAGAAATTTGTAATTGTTGAAAGTCGTCTTTCATTTATATTGCCTACCGAAGTCGAAGAAAATAACCCTATTGACATTTTAAACTCCTATCCTGTAGATATAGACTTTCGTATTGAACAAGATATTACCGAGGAGATTTACAGAATTGTAGCTTCAGTAAATATTAATGCAAACAATGAAGAAAATATGCCGGGTTATTCCATAACGACTACCGGTATGTGTTTTTTTGAATTCGACAAAACAGCCGTATTATCCAAAGATCAAAAAATCCAGATGCTTCAAATTTCTGGATTAAGTATATGCATCACAAATTTGCGATCCTACATTGCAAATCAAACTTCCTATTTCCCTTGGGGCAGTTATTCCTTTTATGCTGTGGATGTTCAGGATTTATTAAAGTCCAAAGAAAATTCTTCAAACGAAAATTGAGTCCCCTCCGACAACCTCATTTAGAGTAATTTTTTACAAAAATTATTTGATTATCTGTTGATTACAATTATCAAAATAGTTAAAAACGACTTTTTGGAGGGGACTCAATGATTATTTTTTGTAATAATGAACGAAACTACCAATTTCATTTTTAAATGATCAACATGTCGTTTTAGAATCGCTTACTTCTGTTATGCAATGAACATTCATGAAATACTAAAGAAACCGGAAGGTCGTCGGTTGGAGTGATTGCTCCGGTTTTTAAATTGCTCGGAATCATCGATCAATGGGGAAATGGTTTGAAATTGATTGCCGACGAACTGAAAGCATATCCTGAAATAGAATTTCGCTGGAAAGAAGTCGGGTTATCTTTTCAAGTCCAATTTGTTAAAAGGAACTTTAAGGCAGAGATAGAATCGAGGCAAGAGTTTGGGCAAGAGTTTGGGCAAGAGTTAGGGCAAGAGTTTGGGCAAGAGTTAGGGCAAGAGCGTAAAGAAAAAACGATGTTTACTTTTATATTGATTCACCTCCAACAAGAATCCCTATCGCGTAGCGAATTGGCAAATGCGTTAGGATTGAAAACGATATCCGGCCATTTAAACAGAACAATTGCAAAGTTGAAGGAGCATGGGTTGATTAAATTTACAATTCCCGATAAGCCCAATCATCCTGATCAGAAATTCAGGATAACGGAGCGTGGAATTGTTTTTATAGAACTTGTGAAAAAGTGAATGGAAAATTATGCTAA
Organism: uncultured Dysgonomonadaceae bacterium; assembly: GCA_964444915.1. Lineage (GTDB taxonomy): Bacteria > Bacteroidota > Bacteroidia > Bacteroidales > Dysgonomonadaceae > Anaerorudis. Next base: position 1,098 of record CAYUIY010000098.1, on the reverse strand, counting down.
CGAATGTTGATCGGCGAGAGGAAGAAAAAAATATTTCACGCAGATGTTCGCAGATTAATGCGCAAATATATACAGATAAGCGCAGAAAAAAATCAGCGTAGATTAGCGAGAAAGAAATTTATTTCACGCAGATGTTCGCAGATTGAAAACGCAGATAAAAATTAATTGATAATGGATAATGCAGAATGAACAATTTTCGGATTGAAAGATTTAACGATATCGATCGTTACCTTGGATCAAACGGACAAAATAGCGGCAGGGGATAAAACGATCGAAGTGTTACCTTTGCATGTGTTGGATTTCGAGCAGCTATGGAAAACAGGATAATATCGCTCAAAGGATCCCGCCGCTATCGCACCAAAGGGTACCGGTTATATCAGTGTCAACAAGATAATTTTGTGGTTGCAACCCGAAAAAAAATGAAAATAGGATGTATATTTGTGGTTATAACCCGAAATTCATCATAATATGATAGCAAGAGATTCTTATCCTTGCTCTATGCCACCATGGGATATAAGGATCGGAAAAATAAACATTTCTGTTTATATTTCATATCTTTGCCTAAAGACTCGCCATCACATTAATGACGAATAAAAATTTTTCTACAACGAAGCCGGTATGCGTTTAAACAAATTTGAAATAGATACGATAAATAAATTGGCGAAGAAACATTTCGGGGACGGAACCTCCGTTTACCTGTTTGGTTCGAGGACCGACGACAGGAAAAAAGGCGGGGATATTGACCTGTTTATAGGCAACGATAACGATGAGGTATTGACTCTTGAGGCAAAAGTGGGATTTCTGGCAGAGCTCAAAGCAAAAATCGGCGACCGAAAAATCGATGTAGTTTTTGACAATGCCAATACGAGACAAAAAGAAAGCTTTTACCGCTCGATTATTCGCGACCGCGTAAAATTGTAATCTAATCGTTCGACCAATATATATGCAAAATCAATCGGAAAATAGGAATAAACTGACAGAGGCGGTTCAACTCTGTACCATTCATAGCGAGCGCATGCATTTTGCCGGGGAGAAAGTGAAAGACCATTTTCCCCTGGATAAAGAAAAATATAAGCAGTTGCAACCGGAAGAATTGAG
>CAYUIY010000097.1:0-6135 GCA_964444915.1 uncultured Dysgonomonadaceae bacterium | reverse complement strand
GTCTTTCCCGACCGGACCGATCCGTCGGTGATAATGATATCCCGATCATGTACCGGACTTTCCGGAAGCCACCAGGTAAGAACTTTCTTTTGTTTCAATGAAAAAGGCTGAAACTTGAAAGCAGAAGTGTTGTGTTTCATCAGCGATCACCTTTTTCGTCCTGCCAGGCTTCCTTGGCCGCACCACGAAGAGCATTAATATATGCACTGACATCCGGTTTCTCCGGGCCCTGGGATTGTTCGAATTTATGTTTAAGGTCAAGTAGTCTTTCTTTTCGGGCCTGGACTTTGGTTAGCGCTTCTTCGATGGCCTGAATCTGGCCAAGGGTGGCGGCACGCTTTTCGGTATAAAGGTTAGTTTGTTTGCCATTCTCCATGCCGTCCGCGTTTATTTGCTCGACAATCGTAAAATCAGCTTGTTTTAGTTTTTCTATACGCTGAAGCATCCGGCGCTCGCGGATATCCAGGAGCCGGATTTCTTGGTCAAGTTGAGCCACTTTATCGGTGACTACTTCATAGTAAAACTGTTGTTCTTCTTCTGGAAGGACGTCCAACCAAATGGCTTCATAGACACCAGTTTTTAGTCCCTTCTTGTTTCCATATGGGCCGCCTTTCCCGCGGCCACCGGTTGATAGTCCTCCGTGCAAATAACAACGCCCCGTTCCAAAGTGGGGCGTTCTGAATCCTGCTGGGTTCTTACACATCGTTCCTTGCCGGGTTTTGGCTCCGCAAATGCTTGGTGTATGGGGTTTTGGGGCCTCAACCTTCTTCTTTCTTTTATCCATATACATCACCCTGAATTATTACATAATGAATATAAAGCCTTTGTTTATCAGGGTTTGAAGATGATTGCGTTACTAATGTGTTATTAGTCATCAAATTCTTCATCTTCATCATCTTCCAGGTCATCAATAATTACAACTGGAACAGCAGCTTCAATATTGACTTTATCAGTGTTTCAATCCACACCCCGTATGGGGTGATCATGACTTCTTTAGCATCAGCAATCTTTTCATTATGAATTTTTCAAGCTGCTCATCAATATATGTTTTTATGTCAACATTAGTCAATAGTCTTTGTCCTTGACTTCTTGCTGTTTTTACTGTAACCTGCCCTGATTGCTGCCTGTGTTGCGTTCAGGTCAATTAGATATTTGGCAACAAAGGCTTTTTGTTTGCTGTCAACTTCGCCGTCCGGCAACACCCCTTTTGTCACATTAGTTTAGCAAGCTGAATTGTAGCTTTATCTAACAATCTATAAATATGTTGGCATGAACAATTCATCATTCGTGCAATGTCTGAAGCTTTTCTATTCTCTATATAAAACAGAATACAAACTTTTTGCATCTGCTCTGAATCAAGCTGATTGATGAATTCCGTTCCTTCTCTAATAAGTCTTGAAAGTTCATTTTCAAATTCGATAATGCCGATTATTCCGTCAAGCGTTCGATCAGGGTTAGGGGAACTCTGAACTCGGTCATAACTTAATTCAACATTCGTTGCTGTTAGCGCATCTCTGATGGTTTCAATCTGTTCCCGGCAATGCTGAATACCACGTCTGATATTTTCAAGCTTTTCTTCAGCTATATTCAAATAGCGCATTTTTCATCAGCCCCTTTCCTCGATAAATCATAAGGTTCAACCTTCAAGGTTTGAACCCGAAGCAAAGGGCTGAACCGCCTGAAATCCTTGTAAATACAGGCATTATCCTTTTTGCCCGTTGAGAATCCATCGTTTCAGCCATTTTGTTTTACCTCCATACTACTTTTGCTTTTGTTTTATTTTTGTTTTTGTTTTTGTGGTTTCCCACTACGCCTGGCCATCCGACCAGGCGTTTCGGTCCGGGACCACCAGGACCTCGTCAGGTGGGGTTAGTGGGGGATTTCAATGGTGCCGTATAGGTTGTGCTTGTAAATGCTAACTGTTTTACCAGCGTTCTTACCGAACTGTTTGTTTTCGATTGTCTTCCAGAAAGTGAATGTTGCCGTTTCGTTCATGTCTTGTTCGTGTGTAACCTTACCGTTTTCTGTGCACTTAACATGAGTCATGTGAACTCTGATAGACTTTTTGTTGACCTTAACGATTGTGCCTGTAATGAATTCCTCGTAGATGATTGTGGCTCCCAGTCTTCCTCTGTGAATTTGTACCATTTCGTTTACCCTCATTTTTCATTCCTCCTATTCGTGTTTGGCGGTTTGTTCCGCCTCTGTATTTATAATATCACACCGCCCTCAGAATGTAAATAGTTTTTTGAAGTTTTTATGAAAGTTTTTCAATTATTTTTGCTTTTGCATTTTCAATACATTCTTCAACATTGTATCCTAGGCTTTCGTAGAACCTTGGGTTAACCATACATTCATAACCTCTAACCAACATCTTATGGTCCGGGTCTTCCTTCCAAGCCTTTGTTAGTTTGAGTGCATTTTTGTAGTCACCCTTACTAACATACATTTTAACCTGCTCACGGTTTGTCATAGGCTTTCCGTTAACTATCTTCATGTCATCAACCTCTATTCGTTAATCAAGATAACCGGCCTTGCGCATTCCTACGATCCGCTCGGTAATGGGAGCTCCCTCCCCCAAAATTATAATATCACATATCGCCGAGAATGTAAATAGCAAATGTGCATTTCTCAAAATTTTTATAAAAGGCGGAGATTGATCTCCGCCGGCTATTTACTTTCTACCAAGTATCCTACTGAATTGTATAAGCCTGAATCATATACCTGATACCTTACTCCCTTTATCTTAACTGTACCTACTGGACCTTCTTTCTGAAGTCTCTCTGATAATTGTTCGAATGTCACTACCTCATAAAGTCTACCTTGAATCTTATACCTCATTTTCATTCCTCCTATTCATGTTTGGCAGTAATCACCGCCTCTGTAATTATAATATCACATATCTATAGAAATGTAAATAGGGAAATGTGAATTTTTCTACTTTTTCTTTTCGTTTCCGTTCTCATCGAACAACTCATCTATCAAATCCTTTAATCTTAATAGGCCTTTGCTGTCCATTATGAACGCACCTTTGAAGAAGATACTCACTTTATTCTGATCATCTCCAACAACCTCAGCCGCCTGTGCCAAGGAATACATTCCATCTCCCCTGCGACTAATGACAGCCTCTCTGGTTTTTGTAATCCTGGTCCTACCAAGTTCAACAAATGCGCCCATAGCGTTTCCTCCTTTCGTTTTAGTTATCTTTATGTTTTTTGAAGATTTCTATACATTCCTCGTAGAACATGGCTTTCGTTGTTTTAATCATATCCATATCAACAGGATTATCTCGACTGCTATTCTTCTTCAATTCTTTCAATTGCTTGTTGATCTTCGCAGCCAACTTCCTAATTTCCTTGTATGCTTCTGCTTGAGCTTCAGACATTAGACATCACCATCCTCTTCACACTTGATGGCGAAAATCACTGTCTTATCAAGGAACGAATTGAATGTAGGAATCGCCATGGACTCTCCTTTGAAAATAAATTCAGCGCCGTCTTCGCCTTTGAACTTGATTTCCTTAAGCTTTACCTCACCAATCTTCTGGAATTTGTCATTTTCGTTTTCTTTCGCGGCAAGCGTTACTTCTTTCTCCTGCACGCCTATGAGAGAAACATATGTAGCAATTTCAGAATATGGTGCTTTGAACCGGATCGTTGCCATGCCAGAACTTGCGATGCTAAATCCTTTGAACGTTCCTTCTAGCTTAATTACCTTCGCCATTTCAATTTCTCCTTTTCATTTATTTTTCGCTGTTTGCGTTTTTGCAAAGATGGGATTACGAATTCCTCTTCCTCTTCCTTTTGCTGCTCTTCATCAATATCATCTTTAGCGTCCTGAATAATCTCCTCGATAGACTTCTCAGATGCCTTTACAAGCTTCTTCTTCTTTTGCCTTGGTATTTCTACCAACTCAATTTGTTTCCTCTCGAATAGGTCATTGTTGAGGTATTGAGCAATATTACCTAACTCTTCAGGAACCGTAGCCAAAAGCATTGGCCCATTCATAAATTGGATTGCGAAAACAGGAATCTTATTATAAAGTTCCGCATGATAAAGCAGTTTCTCGACGTCTAACCGCTTGACACTTATTGAGGTGGCTTCGGTTGACTTCAATTGGCAAATGATATAGTCATTTTCACCATCTTCTTTTAGCAACTCACCTGAGCCACTTCCTGGCACTGGCCTTAGGCCGAGCTTGCGCATTACTTTCTTTTCATTCTTTGTCCAATATCTGTTTAGCCTCCTCTTTGCCATATTTCATTCTCCTATTCTTCTAATTTTAACAATTCATCTCTTCTTGTCGCTCCATGCTTTTTTTCAGCATACCAATAGAACAATGCAATACACGCAGCATCCGACGCGTCATCATCATCATAAACTTCAAAACCTAATGATTTAACAAATTCCAATCCCGGCAACTTTTTGTCTCCGCCCTTTGGTTTGCTTGTGCCAATGACTGCTGATTTCCAAGCCCTTGTGTCGACGGAGTAAACAGGTATTCCATTTTCGTATGCTACATCTATTATAGTTGTCAATAGCGATATTCCTGTTTTTATCATATTTAGAGCTATATACGGCTTATTTCCTGTGCTAAATTGCCTCGTTCGTTCAACGACTATCATTTCAGGTCGATACTTCTTTATGTAGTTTTCAACCTTCATTTTGAGGTGGGCTCGCTTTTCAGGCTTCTTCTTCAATCCTTTGAATTTGATTGATTTGACAATCTTTAGCTTGCCGTCCTCCGCTATTGCCAGGCCAGTTCTTGTATACGAAGCATCAATTCCCATTATTATCATTCATATCGTCTCCATCAATTGCAAACCATTCGGCAATTTTCCTGATACCTTTTTCAAACACCTTGCACTTGATATATTCTCCCTTGCCATTCTTCTTTTCCTGAACATATATGCCGAACATACCATTCTTGATATATTGTTGATAGGGAACATTATATGCGTTAAGTACTCCGCGATTGCGAAGCTTGCGGAACAATGTGTTCTGGCCAAAGTTGATAATTCCTTTTGATTGTAATGCCCTTGCAACATCGCCAACGTCAAGGCCTTCAGCAGGCACATAGATGTCAAGTTCATCAACCTTTGTAACTTTATTCTTTTCCTTCGTTACCTCCTGCATATTCGGAAGATCATAGAAGGTAAGTTGACGTTCTCCGTCCAAGAGGTCCTTGATAAGCTCAATTCCTTCTGTTGTCCAAAGGTATATCATTTTGCTTGTTCCTTTGATTTCCTCACCGGTAAGCTTGGAGAACAAGACGCGATCAACATAGAAGTAATCACGCCCGTCTTTGAACCTTTCGCGATTCTCATAAAACAACTGGAGAATCAGGTCAAACTCGATGTTGAGAAGCGAGCGAACTTGCTTAGAATTGTACACCTTTTTGCCTTTATACATTGTATGCTTTATCATTACTTTTCCTCCTTGTTTTATTCTTATTTATTTTGGAGGAAGGGAGTTTTGAGCCTCCCCTCCCCTAATCCTCCCACTCTTCTTCCCCTTCCATCCACTCGTCAATATGGGCCAACCAGTAGTTCTTTGCTGTTTCGTATTCATCTGGTGCTATTTCTTTCAGTATCGTTTTCATTTCGTCGAGCGCTAGGTAGATTGTTTCTTTCAGTTCCTCTAATCTCATGATTGCTTCTCTGATTTCAGTTTTTCTCATTTTGGTTACCTCCTAATCATGTTTGGGAATTCCTTCCCTCAAGATTATAATATCATATATAGCTGAAAATGTAAATAGCAAATTCACATTTTCTCAAAATTTTTCAAAAAAATTTCCCGGCTCAAAGCCGGTTTACTAGTTTAGGTTAAATACTAACTAATCTTTCATATACGTTGGGGTACATATCTTTTATTTGTTGCTCATGCATCATCATTATGAATACTTCCCCAGTGTTTTTCTCTGTTATTTCGCAAATGCAATCTCTCAGTTCTTTTACTTTCGTAAATCTGTATATTGACCATACATCCCTTATTTCCATTTCCGTCATTTCTTCCAGTTCCATGTTGCCTTAGCGTGTAATAAATCTTCCGTATTTTGCATTTGGGAAATACTTGATGCCGTTGTCAAATTGAATATATAATTTGCCGCCATTTCCTTTTTTAATTTCGAAGGTTT
>CAYUIY010000096.1:4113-6162 GCA_964444915.1 uncultured Dysgonomonadaceae bacterium | reverse complement strand
GGGGAAACCTGAAATAAGCTTACGGTTTAATAAGTCTTTAGCCATTTGCTTGCTAATGATGTCTTCATCTAGTGCGTTTTTCACTATATCTTCAAGGGGTATTTTTAAAGCTTCTTTTATAACTTGTGCTTTATCTTTTTCTGTGAAGAAAGCAAAAAATTCGCCATCATTGTCTTTACATCCCGCCATAGTCATACAGGGGATGTCTTTATATTTCATATACGAAGCAATAGCGCATTCAGTAGCAACAATCCCAGTTATTTCTTTTAAAAATCGTGAGCGTGGAAATATTTCTATTGCCCCAGCAGCTATTTCGAAAAGAATTTTGCCTATAGTACGACCGCGTTTTGTCATTATAGGGGAAAATTTTTCTGCGATAAGTTGCGAAAGCGTATAAGTACCCGACTTGGTCTTAATGGGATAGTTGTACATATTCGCCCGCGGGCTTTGCAGTACATAGAAGCCTTCAAATTGGGAGTCTACAAATTCTTTCTTAAATAATTTCTGAAATTCTTCTGGAAGGGCAACATATATCTTTTTATCCACCAATAGTTCAGTGAAAAGATCTTCAGCATGTCCGTGTTTTTCTAAAGTCTTTTTAGCATCTTTTAGCGCAACGCGCGCAAGATCATAAGGACCATCTAAACTATCAATTGGAATACTGGGAATAGCTATCGTAAAGATGAAGTTACCCCGCTTGCCTTCTTTGATCTTTTCTGTTACAGCTTCGAACCATTCTCCCACCGCACTTATAAGAAAACCATTCGCCTTTGAAGAATAACAATTTAGCTTCGTATTTAACGAATTTTGTGAAAGAAGTGAAAATATCCTGTCGGCTTCTTTCAGCGCAATATCATCTTGTTCTTTAAGCTTTTTTGTCAATTCTATTATTTCTTTTGAACTAGGGTGTTTCATCTTTTATCACCTTATTTCTTCAAGCCACGCGTTTTCTTCTTCTACTTCTTCCCGCACGGTCTTCCATTGTATTTTCGTTTGAACTATGTCGTTAATATATTGCACGCTTTCCTTTATAAACTTCACTCCTGGAAAGGGTATATAATTTTCATTCAATAGCTTTCTTGCTTCTTCCGTATTGATAATGTTTTTATACAAGGCGTTGTTTACTAATTCTTCAAAAGAAACTGTTAAAGCTTCCTTTACGAGTGGCGCCCTTTCTTGTTCTACAAAGACGATTGATCTACCTTGGTAAGTATCGGATGCAATTACGCAGGAAATGTCATTGTATTTAAGGAAAGATCCTAATGTTAAAGCCTTTATTTCTTTAGATTTAACCCAACCGCTATTCATCGGAAAAGGCAGGGGATTTTTTTGCAAGACAAATATTCCCGCCGCTGTTTCAAAAAGTATATCAAGCAAATAATGTTCGTCCCTAATAGTTGGGGATAATTTTTTCATAAATTGCGAAATGGTATAAAAACCCGATTCTGTTTTAACTGGATAATAATATGCGCCAGCACGAAAAGTCCTTAAAATATGATAATCTTTTCCGCTAGTTCCTGACGAATATATTTTTTCAAATAAGTTTTTATAAGGGAGCTTTGAATACAACCTTTCATCAAATATTATGACGTTACATAGATCTTCAAAACTTCCGTGTTGTTTAATAGCATATCGTGCAGCCCCCATAAATTCAAAGTATTTAGCAAGACTTATTGTAAAGATAAAGTTCCCCCGTTCGCCCCGTTCGATCTTTGCAGTTACAGCCCTGTACCAATCTTGTAAAACCATTATTAGTTTATGATCCGTATAGTCAGTGCGGGGTTCAAATATTGGACTTCGTATTTTATCTAAACAAAAGGAATATATCCAGTCAGCTTCTTCTAAAGATATATCCCCTTGGGCTTTTAGTCTTTGCGTAAGTTTTTCTATGTCATCTGCACTAGACGCCATCATCGTATTTCTTCCATCCATTCCTTTTCGTCTTCTGTTATTTTTTGTATATATTCCCGCACCATCTTTAGTCTTACCTTTTCGTCAAGATATTCGGCACTAGTTTCGACAAAATTTCTAACTGCGGGATCTTCCATG
>CAYUIY010000096.1:0-4013 GCA_964444915.1 uncultured Dysgonomonadaceae bacterium | reverse complement strand
CCAAAATAGCTTTCTATTTTCCACGCCGTCATTTCGTCGATGACGTTTTTATTCAACGCGTTTTCCACCAATTCGTCAAAGGGGGTTTCTAATGCCGCTTTCATCACCGACATATGTTTTTCTTCTACAAATATGATAGCCCTATACATATCGCCCGCTGCAATACAGGGGAAGTTCTGAAGTTTTATAAAAAAGCTTAAAATGAAAAGTTTAACTTCCCTGCCGCTTGTCCATGTATCTGGTATACCATTAGCCCCCACAGCTATTTCGAATATCGCTTTAAGCTGTTTATATGTCATGGACGTAGGGGTGACTATGGCGGGGTTGAACTTTTTTAAAAATTGGGAAATAGTATAAAAACCCGTATCGGTCTTAAAAGGATAATAAAGCATTCCTGCACGGGAAGTTTTTATTTCGTAATAGTCGTTTTTAGAAGAAACGCCTTTTAACGGCGGGTATAGTCTTTTATCGATCATTATGATATTGCACAAATCTTCAAAGGCGCCATGTTCTTGAATGTCCCTTTTAACTAGCCATAAATAGCTTACATCTTTAGAAAGATCTATTGTGAAGATGAAGTTTCCACGCTGACCAGCTTTAATCTTATCTGACACAGCATAATACCAATTTGACAAAGCTTTACTAAGACCCGGCGGATTTTGTAAAGCAAGAAAATATATATCATCCGCTTCTTCTACTGTTATATCCCCCTGTTCTTCAAACTTTTGGGTAAGTTGTCTTATTTTATCTGCATCAATCATTTATGGCTTCCCCCGCTTTCTTGTGTACTTTTTCATCGTATTTCTTCTAACCATTCGGCTTCAGTTTCTACATCTTCCCTTGTAGTTTTCCATTCCTTTTGCCTTTGAAGTGCGTTGTCAATGTATTTCACGCTTGCTTCTATAAAATCTACGGGTAAGTCGTTTACCAGGTTATCGTCCAGTAAATCTTTTGCCATTTTTTTGCTAATGATGTTTTCGTGCAATGCATTCTTTACGATGTCTTCAAATGGTATCTTTAAAACATCTTTCATAATTCGGACTTTGTCTTTTTCTGTAAAAACAACAACGCTTTCATCAAAAGAATATGGGGAATCTGCGGGGCTGTGTCCAATCATAACTATGCATGAAATTTTTTTGTGTTCCATATATGCCGCAACAACATATTGTGCTATTATGCTTCCACTTAATGTTGCTTTGAAAAGTTGTGAATTTGGTGTTAGTTTATAGCTCCCTGAAGCCACTTCAAAAAAGGAATTGCCCCTGCTGTAGTGATGTATTTTCATTATTGGCGAAAACCCTTCTATAAATTGGGCGATGGTATATGTACCCGTTTTTGTTTTAATAGGGTAATGGTACATACCAGCCCGCGGGCAAGTTAATATATAAAAGCCTTTGGATTGCGAACAAAAAGTCATTTCAGTAAACAATTTTTGAAATTCCGGCAACAAAGAAGAATATATTTTATGATCTACCAATAACCTAATAAAAAAATCTTCAAAGGTTCCATATTGTTTTAGATTTTCTTCAGCATTTTCCTGGGCATTACGTATAAAATAGTGAAAGCCGCCATAGGAAGGGGGCAATTTATCAGGCATAACTATAGTATAGATAAAATTTCCGCGGTATCCCTGTTTGATTTTTTGGGCCACAATCTTATACCAACACGTTAAAGCATCCATAAGATCATGGTCTGCTTTAGAAGAATTGGGGTTTAATTTTGTCTTTAATGAATTTGCCGAAAATAGGGAAAATATTTGATCAGCTTCTTTTGGCGATATATCGTTTTGTTCTTTTAGTTTTCTGGTGAGCTGTCTTATTTTGTCAGCATCAATCATAGAACTACCCCTTTTTGTTATGCATTTTGCCCCGTCATTACATTGTTTCTTCCAACCACTTATTGTCTTTTTCTACCGCTTCACGCGTCTTTTTCCATTCCATATTTATTTGGACTACTTTATCAAGATATTTAACACTTGCGTCTATAAATTTTTGGGTGGGAAACTTGAACAACGAATTATTATTAAGCAACTTTCTGGCTGCCTTTTGGTCAATAACCCCATTATATAAAGCATTTTCTACTAACTTTTCGAATGGAACTTCTAATGCCTTTTTCATAATAAAAGCTTTATCTTTTTCTACAAAAATCAAAAATTCTTCAGAATAAGTATCGGCTGCGACTATACAGGGAATATGGTTATGTTTTAAAAAGGAAGACAATACGCGGGGCTTCAATTCGGTTATTCCCAAAGTCCACAAAGTCCTTGTGTTAATTTCAGAATTAAATATTAATCCAAATAAGCCGTTTACTAGGACACCAGGAAGAACAGAAACCGCAAAGGGAACGAACTTCTTCATGATCTGGGATATAGTATAAGTCCCCGCACCAGCCTTGAAGGGGTAATAAAACATCCCCGCACGTGGGCTTTGCAACTTATACGTGTTAGTGTCGTCGTCTTTCTTAAACAAATTCTTAAAAGGAAAAGCGGGATAAAATTTTTCATCCAACATGATGACGTTACATAAATCTTCGAAAGCGCCACGTTCCCTTAAAGTATCTATAACTTTAACAGCTTGGTACATGTTTTTGCAGTAAAAATTATCGTCAAGATGCACAGTAAAGATGAAGTTGCCACGTTCACCCGCCTTTATCTTTTCCGTTACGGCGCAAAACCAATCTTCTAATGCCTGCACAAGTTTACGGTCATATTCGGGCGTTCCAAAGTTAAATATGGTTTTTACTGCATCTTCCGAAAATAGGGAATATATCTTGTCGGCTTCCTTTGGTGTTATATCGCCCTGTTCGTTCAGTTTCTGCGTAAGTCGTTGTATTGTCTGGGCGCTAGGGTATTTTATCTTATTTCTGTCAGCCATTCTGCTTCACCTTCTATTATTTGACGTGTTGTCTTCCATTCTACCTTCTTTCGGGCAATTTCGCCAATATATTCTGCGCAAGTTTGCACAAATTCTTTTATGGGAAAATTACTAATTCTTTCATCGCCCAGCAATGATACAGCCATCTTTTTGCTAATGACGTTCTTATCTAAAGCGTTCTGCACCAATTCTTCAAAGGGGATCTTCAATGCTTCTTTCACCAGTGGTGCTTTGTCCCTTTCCACGGAAAACGTGAACCTATTCTTGTATGCTTGCCTTGCAGTGGGAACGAACTGATCCTTATAAAGATCGGCAGCAGCAATGCAAGAAATGTCGTTATTTCTCATAAAAGCGGCAAATATGACGGGCTTTGTTTCGTACTTCCTTAGGGCATTTGGAATTTCACTAGCGCCTACGGCTATCCTATAAGCCAGTTCGTATATCATTTCGCCTGGGCACCCCGCCTGGCCAACGTCAGGCGCAGTTATAGTTGCAACAGGCAAAAAGTATTCCGATAATAGCTCACTAATAGAACGCGCGCCATCTTTAGTTGGACGATAGCACATTCCTAAGAAATTGCTTTCCATCTTATATGCCTTTCGCGGGCTTGCACCTGGAATTTCTTTGAATAAATGTTTGCAGGGTAACGCCGAATATGTCTTTTCGTCGATCATTATCGTATTGCACAGGTCTTCAAAGGTGCTATATTTTTCTATAGCATCACGTACTGAAGACGATAATTTAAGAAAATGAGCATACCCAAGAAAAGTTACGGTGGAAACAAAGTTGCCCCGCCTTCCCGATCTTATCTGTTCTGCTACAGCGTCATACCATTTCTTCAAAGACTGTGATAACTTGTAATCAAATTCTAAAGAATCGGAATTAAAGACTGTCTTGACAAGTCGTATCGAATAAAGGTCGCATATTTCGTCTGCTTCTTCGGTGGTTATATCGCATTCTGATTTTAACTTCTGTATAAGCCGCTTTATTCTGTTTGCATCGATCATTTATAATTCCCCCCCGCTTTCGTGCATGCGTTTTTATCGTATTTCTTCCAGCCAGTTATCTTCGTCTTCTATTATCTTGCGTGTGTTTTTCCATTTTATTCTTTCTTGCACTGCATTATCGATATATTCTATG
>CAYUIY010000095.1:0-6169 GCA_964444915.1 uncultured Dysgonomonadaceae bacterium | reverse complement strand
TGTATCCTACATCCACAAATGCAGCATTGAGAGCGGGCATCAATTTTTTAACCCGTCCCAAATAGATGTTACCAACCGCAAAAGATTCATCGCGTCTTTCTTTTTGTAATTCTACCAATTTCTTGTTCTCAAGAACTGCAATGGTAATCTCTTTGGGTTGAACATCCACAACAAGTTCGCTTACCACAATTTTATTATTTTAAATGTTCTTTTCATAAACTTCTATCTCAGAAGAATTAGGTTCTCACCAGAACCTCTTTTAATATATACAAAGAACAAACTTGAGCCAAAAAAGTTTTTAAGTTTGTTCTTATGCTGTGCCGAAAAAAATCAACAGGTTATTTTCTCTTCTTATGCCTGTTTTTTCTAAGTCTTTTTTTTCTTTTATGGACAGCCATCTTATGCCTTTTTCTTTTCTTACCACTTGGCATATCTTCTTCTTTTTAAATTGTTATGTATATAAAATATTTGTAATGTATTATTATTTCACGTTTTCTTTTACTCTAGCTACAAAACTCTTTGCAGGTTTAAATGCCGGAATATAATGCTCTGGAATGATAATAGTCGTATTTTTGGAAATATTTCGGGCTGTTTTCTGCGCTCTTTTTTTCACAATAAAACTACCAAAACCTCTTAAATACACATTTTCATTATTAGCCAACGAATCTTTGACGACCTCCATAAAAGATTCTACTGTTGCCAAAACCGATGCTTTATCAATTCCGGTATTCTTGGCAATTTCATTTACAATATCTGCTTTGGTCATAATACAATTTTTTTTGTTAAATTAAAAATAACGATAGTAATTTTTTGGATTGCAAATATATAGCTTTTTTCGCAAGCTCAAAAATAAAACACAATCATTTTTGTTTTTTTTGTAATTTGCCCTCTTTTCTGCATTCCAAAAGTAGTTTTGTGTTTATTAAATTGAAAGACAAAAGAAATCACTGTCGTTGATTTTTGCCCCGCGGGGTTGAAACAAAATCGAGGCGAATTCACTACCTTTGTTTGCAACTTCAAAATCTTTTCTCTCCTTCCAAATAATAAAAATATTTATTTTGTCAAGCACCAAATCGATAAATCAATTCAATACGAAAATAACAAATGATCGAACATTCCAACTTTTTCGTAATAAGTAAAACGCTCCAACGCTGGTACGAGAAAAATAAACGCGATCTTCCTTGGAGGAAAACAAAAGACCCGTATGCTATTTGGATATCGGAAGTTATTTTGCAACAAACCCGCGTGAATCAAGGCTACGATTATTTCTTGCGATTTATCCGTCGATTCCCAAATGTAAAAGCACTGGCAGAAGCATCCGAAGAAGATGTTCTAAAACAATGGCAAGGATTGGGATATTATTCGCGTGCACGCCACCTTCATGCGGCAGCAAAACAAATAGAGGAAAATTTTCATGGTAAATTTCCACAAACCTACCCCGACCTCCTTTCTCTTAAGGGTGTTGGTAAATACACTGCTGCAGCCATTATGTCTATTGCTTATGGAGCACCTTTTGCAGTAACCGATGGAAACGCATCACGGGTAATTTCTCGATTATTTATGGTTAACGAACCCATCGATACGGCACAAGGTAGAAAGACAATTGCAGAGATTGCCCAAACAATTCTTGATCCGCAACATCCCGATATCCACAATCAAGCCATCATGGATTTCGGAGCAACACTTTGTAAGCCACAACAACCAAAATGTATCGAATGTCCTCTGCAAACCCATTGCCTTGCTTTTGCAAAAAATACGGTCTTGAAGTACCCTATAAAAAATAAATCCACAAAAATAACCAAGCGCTACTTTCACTATTTTCACATCGTTTATAACAATCATACTTATCTACATAAAAGAGAAGCAGACGATATCTGGAAAAATCTTTACGAATTTCCGCTAATCGAAACAGCTAATCCTTCTACCTTGCCTGAACTGCAAAACACTGAAATTTTTCACCAAATATTCAAGGAAAATCGATCCATCGTATTCACACACAAGTTGCATATAAAACACATCCTCTCGCATCAAATCATTGATACCAATTTTTACAAAGTTAAAATACCGGACTCGGAAAATTTTTCATTATCAGACGAATTTAGAAAAATTCCTATCGACAATATCTCTGATTTTCCGGTCTCTCGATTGATCCACAAATATCTGGAAAAATTTTAATCCCAAAGTGTTGCACTTTATGAAACTTTTACTACTTTTGTTTTTACAGGAAAAACATTTTTAATTAAAAATTTTTAGTTATGTCGGTAAACAAAGTTATTTTAATAGGAAACGTAGGTAAAGATCCTGATATTAAGTATTTTGACAATGACAGTGTAAAAGCCAATTTCCCGTTAGCTACGAGCGAAAGAGGTTATACAACTGCCAGTGGCACACAAGTACCCGAAAGGACTGAATGGCACAACATCGTTTGTTGGAGAGGATTAGCCCAGGTTGTGGAAAAATTCGTAAGAAAAGGTACACAAGTGTATATAGAAGGAAAAATCCGTTCCCGTTCATACGATGACCAAAACGGTATTAGACGATACATTACTGAAATTTATGCCGATACTTTGGAAATTCTGAGCCGGAGAAATCCACCGGCAGAAAGTGCGAATAATACGACGACGAATACTTCGCATTCCGGACAAAGTGTTGATGTTGATTTGGAGGAAAATTCAGAAGTGGATGATTTGCCATTTTAAATAAATCATCGTAAATTTGTAGAGAATGTTTTCGAGCTGTTATTTTAGCTAAATAGCTTTAAAAACATTCTCTTTTGTTTCATTTAATTTATCTCACTTGGACCCTGACCCTTCATCATCTATTTTTTCGAATATGTTGGCAATACAGCCTTCAATATCCGACTATTTTTTGTTCGCTCTTCTTATTTTGCTTATTTTCGTGAATGCTATAATTTCCGGGTCTGAAGCGGCTCTTTTGTCTTTAAGAAGAGACAAAGATCGCGCCCGCATTCCACATCCGAATCCGAACGACATTCGCATCGATTCTTTATTGAGCAAACCCGAAGAATTGACCACTTCACTATGTATTGCATATAATTTTCTCAATGTAGCTATTTTAATTCTCGCCTTCTATTTATTAAACAAATTACCTTATTTTTTAAACCCAACTTTATGGAATTATATAGGTGAGATTGCCATTGCTGCCAGCATAATCCTCATATTTGTAGAGATTATGCCCAAACTTTATGCTTCTTCCGATCCGAGGAAATTTTCAAGACGTTACGCATCTTTTATTCAAACTGTAAACAACATGCTACGTCCTATTTCGCACTTACTTGCTAAATCGAATATCGGTAAAAAATCAACTCTTCAACGAAAGCACGAAATATCAATGGACAAACTCTCTAAAGCACTTGAGATAACATCGGATGAAATCACACACGAACAAGAAAAAGACATATTGAAAGGTATTATCCAATTCAAAGATAAAACGGTAAGTGATATTTTGGTTTCACGTGCCGATATAGTAGCACTCGATATATCTACCCCTTTTAGAAAAGTAATTGATTTTATTATTGAAACGGGTTTCTCACGAATCCCCGTTTACGAAGATAATCCCGATTATATTAAAGGTATTTTATATGTAAAAGATCTGTTGCCGCACCTTGAAAAACCAGAAGATTTTCATTGGCAAGCGCTTATCAGACCGGCCTATTTTGTGCCGGAAACAAAACGAATAGACGATCTTTTGGAAGAGTTTCGCACCAACAAAAACCACATTGCTATCGTGGTAGACGAATATGGAGGTACCAGTGGCATTGTTACACTTGAAGATATTCTAGAAGAGATTGTTGGTAACATCAGCGACGAATACGATGAAGATAAACCACTCTATACCGTAGCTGCCGACGGGTCTTACATTTTTGACGGGAAAACACCTTTAGAAGATTTTTTCAAAATTACGGGTATCCCTCAAAACAAATTCAAAAATTTTATGGAGGAAGCCGAAACCCTCGCCGGACTTCTCTTGGAAATCAAAGGAAATTTTCCGAAACGAAAAGAAACAATCGTCTTTGAGAATTATAAATTTCAGGTCGAAGAAATGAATAAACGACGGATCCTTAAAGTGCGGTTTGTTCCAACCAATGATAAAGAAAATCAAAACGAAAATTAACCACGATTTCATCCTAAAGATGCTTATTAGAAATCAACATATCGACGAGAATTGCATTCTTGGTATTTGGGAAATAACGGAATCAAAAGAAGAGCTATTGGCATTGTATCCAAAAAATCTTCAACAGGAGGCAATAAAACACATTAGAAAAATGAAATCCGAAAAACGAATTATCGAATGGCTATCGGTAAGGCTTATGCTTTCCCTTTTGCTGAACGAAGAAAAAATGGTTTATCACAAAAACAACGGAAAACCCTACCTTATGGATAATTCGTATAACATAAGCATTTCTCATACAAACACATATGCAGCCATTCTGCTTCACAGGTTTAAAAAAGTCGGCATTGATGTTGAAGAAATATCGGAAAGAGTACACAAAGTCGCTTCAAAATTTATTTCGGATGACGAATTTATCGATGAATCACAAAAATCGGTGCACAGGCTCCTCCATTGGTCGGCTAAAGAAACACTATTTAAACTGATGGATGTCAAAGAAATCGATTTTAAACAACACCTTCATTTAGACAAATTCATTCCAGCTGAAAAAGGCATTATAAAAGCATGTGAAACCAAGACCGAAAAAAAAACCCGATTCGATATCTTCTACGAGGTTCACCCAACGTATGTTCTCACATGGAGCATACAATAAAAGCCCTCATGACAATCCCACAAAAGCCAGAATCGCCAAAACAATTTAATCTACACAAACCTTTGAATTTAAGAATTATTGTTATACCTTTGCAACCTAAATTTTAGAATTAAAAATTTTTGAACAACTAAAAACAGTTAGCATGAACAATTATGAAACCGTTTTCATTTTAACTCCCGTTTTGTCTGATGCACAGATGAAGGAAGCGGTTGAAAAATTCAAAAACCTCCTTACGGAATTAGGAGCTGAAATTATTAATGAAGAAAATTGGGGATTGCGCAAATTGGCATATCCCATACAAAAGAAAACAACCGGATTTTACCACTTCCTGGAGTTTAAAGCCGATCCGTCGGTGATAGAAAAACTGGAAATCAATTTCCGACGCGACGAACGGGTGATCCGTTTCTTAACAATTAAACAAGACAAATTTGCCTTGGAATATGCCGAAAAAAGGAGAAGTAATAAACAACAAAAGACACAGGGAACCCATGCTGCACCGAAAAAAGCAGCTCCTGTAATCGAAGATGAAATTGAAACCGAAGAAGAGGAGGATTAAAAAATGGCTAAACAATCAGAAATCAGATATCTAACTCCACTTGCTGTGGACATAAAGAAGAAAAAATATTGCCGCTTCAAAAAGAATGGGATCAAATATATCGATTATAAAGATCCCGAATTTCTAAAGAAATTCTTAAATGAGCAAGGCAAAATATTGCCGCGTAGAATTACCGGAACATCACTCAAATTTCAGCGTCGTGTTGCACAAGCAGTGAAAAGAGCGCGTCACATAGCTTTGCTTCCGTACGTAACCGATTTAATGAAATAAAAAGGAGAATTCAATTATGGAAGTAATATTAAAAGAAGATGTACCCAACTTAGGCTACAAGGACGATATTGTGAATGTGAAAGATGGTTATGCGCGCAACTACCTTATTCCTCAGGGAAAAGCATACATTGCTACCGAATCGGCAAAAAAAATGCTAGCAGAAAATCAAAAACAGCGTGCCCACAAATTGGAACAGATTAAAGCAGAAGCTCAGGATATGGCAGATAAGATGCGCGATGTATCTTTGACAATTGGAGCAAAAACCAGTTCTACGGGAACAATTTTTGGTTCGGTTACCAATATTCAAATTGCCGATGCACTTAAGGAAAAAGGTTTTGAAATAGACCGAAAAATTATCGTAATTAAAGGACCGGTAAAAGAGGTTGGCAACTACACTGCAGTAGTGAAACTGCATAAGGAAGTTACCGTTGAAATTCCTTTTGAGGTAATTTCGGAATAATTTTTTCTTACTCGTGTATAAGTATCGTAAGCTAACACATAAAAATGAATCGAGTAGGAGGAAAACGAAGTAGTTTTCTTCCTACTTTCGTTTTCCGACC
>CAYUIY010000094.1:0-6171 GCA_964444915.1 uncultured Dysgonomonadaceae bacterium | reverse complement strand
ATTTTATGCGGGCATCGTTTTTTGCAAACAATATGTTCAGAAGTTATCCCATAGTCGAACTCAAACGTTCGCCCGGGAGTTTCGCGAAAAGAAATAAAAACTTCTTTTTCGGATTAGAACTGAGTTTATTAATTAAATAAAGCTATGAAACAAAGAAAATATCCGATACTGATTATAATATCGACCCTATTCCTGTGTGTTTTTGTAAACTGCAGTTCGTTCAACGATATCCTGGATACTGAAAAAGTTGAACCGCTGCAAACAGAAATAAAAATTCAAATTGAGCTCGAAGGATTCGATTCGCCCGAAGGGTTATCCATCGTTCTCATGAACTATCTAGAGAACATCCGGATCGAAAAAGAATTTTCAGGATTATCTGTTGTCTTAGATAGTCTGATTCCGGGAATATACACCGTTACGATTTCGGGGAAAGCTTATGACAATCAAGGGCAGCTCTATTACTTGAATGGTGGGTTGGTGAATCACCCTCTGATTAAAAATAACGAAACGATAGAAATAGCAGTTTCCGGATTAAAAATCAGCCCGTTGGTATTCAAAGAAATCTATTATGCAGGAAGTGCACCGAACTATTTCAGGGACCAATTTTATGAAATATACAACAATTCCGATTCAATTCTTTATTTGGACGGCATCTATTTTGCCGCTTTATATCCTGCTGGTGCAACAGAAAAACTGCCTGTATGGCCCGAGAGTGACGAAAATAAATACGTCTATACCGATAGGTTATGGAAATTCCCCGGTTCGGGAAACGAATATCCGTTGAAACCCGGCGAAAGTTGCGTTGTGTCGCAATTTGCAGCCAATCATCAATTGGATATATATAACCCCAACTCGCCGGTTGACTGTTCTTCGTCGGAATTCGAATTCAATATGAACAATAAAATCTTCAAGCAGCAGCCGGCATACGATATGATTCACGTATTTTACAACGGCAGTAGTGCAATGGGTACTGTGCCGCAGTACCTGACGTCCGTTTTTGGCGGAGCTTACGTCATTTTTCAAATACCCGAAAACGTTCCCTACGATCCGGTAAACGACAAATCTCTTCAAACAAGAGATTTAAGTAGTTCGAGTACGAAGGTATATGCAAAAATTCCTATTCAATATGTGTTGGACGGTGTGGAAGCGGGTCACAACGAAACAATGGTGAAAGCCAAGCGCATGCCTGTTGTCTTAGACGCAGGAATGACCTATGTGGGAGCATCATATAATTCATTGGGAGTGGCAAGAAAAAAAATAGGAGAAAATGAAGATGGAACACCCATACTTCAAGATACAAATAACAGTACCGACGATTTTGAGCGAGGCGTGAAACCCATGTTAAGGCGGTACGGTGCCAAAATGCCAAGTTGGAATCATACTTTAAGATAATTTTAATTTGAAATAACCCCGTATAATGAAAAAAATAATTTATATATTGATTATACCCTTCTTGCTTCTGTCGTTAGAAAATATTCGAGCGCAAGAAATGAATCATTCACCGGCGGCTGTCGAAAAAATGAAACTCGATCAACTGTGGCACAAAACGGACAATGCTGCCGGAATTTTCTTCGATGGTGCAGAAAACTACACCTCATTAAATATGTCATACAACTCGATTGACGGAAATTTTCACCGACCTCAACAAGGAAAAAAGGAAAACATATGGGGATTTGATGCCGAAGGAGGGGTAAAACTCGACAAAATGTATTTATGGGGAGAATTCCTTTATAGTCGAAATGCAATAAAAGATGCCAATTACAATGCATCCATCATCGATCCGTTTCGGGGAATGCCGTATTTTGTTGCCGATACCAATATAAGTAATTGGAACAATCAGCATTACGAATTGACATTCAAAGCATGTATGCCCCATCTCAACGACTATCTTTCTTTGGGACTCGCCGGTAGCTATAAAACATCCACCGGAGCAAAACAACGCGATCCGCGTACCGAAAATTACCTGATGAAACTCGAGCTGAAACCTTCTATCGTATATTCCCCCTCGGCTTCTCATCATATCGGCCTGAATCTGGTATATTATTCGTTGAAAGAAGAATCGAATATGGAGAATATCAATACAGATATTTCACAAACCTATTACGAACTTTACGGCTTGGGTACAGCAGTTATCGGTCTTGGGAGCGGACGAACAACCAACTACGTTGGCAACAACATCGGTGGGGGAATTCAATATAATTATACGGGAAAGGTAAATGTGCTTTTCTCTTCCGATTATTCACTAAAAGTAGAAGAGGTTGAGATATCCTTTACCACACCCAAAGACGACTCCGCAACAAAACAAGCCCTCTGGAAAAATAGTTTATACCTGCATACCTCAGCCGAGGATCATGCGCACTATTTTAACGTAGAATATACGAGAAGAGCTATCGACGGCATTCAGTACATTACCTTGCGCGATGTATCCGAAAAATACCAAGGATGGATTTCGTTGCATAAAAACATTCGTTCAACCTATGAGAATCAATTCCTACAAATGGGATACGATTATGCAAAAAATGCACAAAATGAATATAAATGGCTGGCCGGAATAAAAACGGGAATAAAAGAAAAAAAAGATGTGTACCTGATTCCCCGTTCAGAGAAAAAGATCAAAAATGCGTTTGGAGAAATTCATGGCAAATACAATTTCAATTTATCGGATAAGCTTGCTAAACGATTGCTGACAAGTGTCTCTTTTCTATACAACAAAAACCTAAGCGGCCATTATTTGTACGGCGGCAGTCATCCCGAATATCCAATTGTAACAAAATTGGAGCAAGGCGATTTCGATTATCTGTCTTCCGACTTCTATTCTTTGCATATTACCGCCACCTATTCTCAACGCATAAAAAAAGAAAACAAAATCAATCTTTTCATTCAGGCCGACGGCATATTTTCAAAAGCTCAAAATACGTATTTTAACGACAGAAGCAATCTATTGCTCACGTTAGGATGCAATTTCTAACTCGATCATATGAAATTAAAATCGCAAATTTTTATACAATGAAGAAAAACTATTGGTCTCTATTTATTTTAATCTTTATTACGGCTGTTTCGGGTTATTCGCAGACCGTCATAAACCCTGCAGTAAACACCCCTACATCGTTTGCTATTATCATCGACAGTACAAGCTACATAAAAGCTCAAAATGCAGTTAACGCATACAAAGAAGTAATCGAAAAAGACAATCTGGCTACATATATTATTATCGATAATTGGAAATCGCCGGATGATATTAAAGCCTTTCTTTGGAAACTGTATAACGATAAAAAAATGCCGCTGGAAGGAGCTGTTTTCATTGGCGATATCCCTATCCCGATGCTCCGCGATGCCCAACACCTTACATCGGCATTTAAAATGGATCAACGGAGAAACTGGACGCAATCCAGTGTGCCATCCGATAGATTTTATGATGACTTCGATCTAAAATTCGACTTTTTGAAACAAGATGAAGAAAGGCCCGAACTTTTTTATTACTCGCTGAGACACGATGGCAGCCAACAACTGAATTCCGATATTTATACCGGCCGCATCAGACCTTATGATAATGAAAAAGGCGACAAATATACTCAGTTGATTGCCTATCTTCAAAAAGTGGTGAACGAGCGAACAGAAAACAGGAATAATATTCTCGACTATCTGTCGATGGGCAGAGGACACGGATACAATTCGGAATCGAAAGTAGCATGGGCAGGCGAACAAATAGCATTGAAAGAACAGTTTCCTTATGTTTTCTCTTCGCAGGGAAAAACAAAATTCATGGACTTCGACTCCCGATGGCCCATTAAGGAGTATTTTATTGCCGAAGTTCAACAACCCGATTTAGATGTGATGGTTTTTCATCATCATGGCGATTCCGATATGCAATATCTCAATGGATATAAAGAAGGGAGCGATCCTACCACCTCAATCGAAAATATCAAACTCTATATACGATCAAAAGTACGTAGCGCAGTACGCAGAGGGAGCACGCTAGAAGAAGCTATTAATAATTATGTTAAATCGTTAGGCATTCCCTATGCTTGGGGTGAAAATGCATTGGATTCGGTGACAATAGCAGAAGATTCGCTCTTTAATTTAATGCTGGATATCAATATGAACGATATTTATGCCATGAAACCCAATGCGCGTTTTATCGTATTCGACGCATGCTTCAACGGATCGTTTCACGAAAAAGAAAATGTTGCCGGAGGCTATATTTTCAATGACGGGAAAACCATTGCTGCCCAGGCCAACACCGTAAATACGATTCAAGACAAATGGCCGGATGAACTAATTGGGTTGCTTTCTGCCGGTCTTCGTGTGGGTGCGTGGAATCAACAGGTAAATTACCTGGAAACACATATTATTGGCGATCCTACGTTCCGTTTTCGGAATAACACAAACATCGATTTTGATATCACCGCAGCTATAAAACTCAAAGCAAAAAACAACGACTTTTGGTTGAAACAACTGAACAATAAAAATGTAGACTTAAAGTCATTGGCACTTAAAATGCTTTACAACAACCAATACAATGGGATATCGGATCTGTCGAAAAAAATCTATATGCAATCGCCTGAGATGATTCCGCGTATGGAAGCATTAGCAATACTAAGCAAACTAACCGATAAAAACTTTACCGATGTACTCAAACAGGCGTATAAAGACAGCTACGAACTCATCCGGCGATTTGCCGTGGAATATATCTGCAAAAACGGTTCGGATGAATTAATTCCTGCATTTGTACATAGTGTACTATGGGATAACACTTCAGAAAGAGTTGCCTTTAAACAACGCAATTTTATGGAACTTCTCGAATTGGACAAAGTGAAAAGCGAAATAGAAAAACAAACATCCGATTGGCCGTTTTACAACAAAAAAGAAGTAGAAGAATGGCTTGCTTTCATCGATAAAACGAATGAATCATTCAAAAAAAGCATAGAGATCATCAGCAGCAAAGATACTTCGGTAACCGTTAAAGAAAAAAGGTTAGAATTAAAAAGCTTCCGCAATAAACCGGCCTCAAAAAGTATAGAACTACTAATACAAATAGCTAAGGATGAGTCGGAAGACGAAGAAGTAAGACTCACAGCCACTGAAGCGTTGGGGTGGTTCAATTATTCTTATCGGAAAAATGAGATCATCAAAGGGCTACTCCCGCTGACCGAGGAATCAAACAAAAACGAGGCGCTACGCAAAGAAGCCATTAAAACAATCAATCGATTGAAATAATCGAATAAATTATAGAGCCCTTATCGTGCGTGTCAATGCGATAAGGGCTTCTTTTTTATTTACCGGTTTTCTTAGCCGTAAAATTCATTTCTCCTATTGAAGTATTTGCAACACCCTGGATTTTTTCACCCTCAACTATGGCTTTAACATCTACATATTCATTTGCAACATAAAGATTACATTCTATAGAATCTCCGGCATAACGTAGATTTGTCAATTTAGTTTTGTAACTATCTCCGAATTCAACTTTCCCCTCCAACTTGTTGTCTTTTTCAAAAAAATAAAATATCCCTTTTTCGTACCCATAAGGTGCAGAAGGTACTTCAAATTTCCATTCACCAACAAGACCTTTATAATCTTGATCTATACCGGCATTTGTTGAAATGGCAACAAACGCAGCGATAAATGCAAAAACCAACATCTTTTTCATTTTCTCATGATTTTAAAAAGTTATACAAATTGAAAACTCTGTGTTACACAGGCAATAACCATCGATTTCAATCATTCAAGGGACTAAGATAAATATTTTATTTAGATAATTCAGTTCTTAATTCAATATTCATATTCAATATCTTAAATCATAACATCGTTACACGTGAACCCCGCTTCCTATGCAGAAATGCCCTACCCCGATCACACAAAATGCGGAACACTTTTCCCTGCTTAGGAGCATGCATGGAGCGAAGGAAGAGCGAAGGAAGAGCGAAGAAACTCCGCCGAAACCCGATAAAAACAGAAAACGGTAATTAAATAAAAAAGATTTACAAATTTAGCAAAAAAACAAGAAGAACGGCAAGGTGAAGACTCCTGCCGGTCGAAATTGCAGCCACGATGCTTCGCCGTCAACAAGCCGAAATCATCCTATCGGCACGCGAATAAATGATGAAAAGTGCAGCAACTTCAGTGAAAATGGAGCACAAACGTATCAGGGAAAGGTTAGAAAAGGGAGTGAAA
>CAYUIY010000093.1:0-6275 GCA_964444915.1 uncultured Dysgonomonadaceae bacterium | reverse complement strand
TTCCTTCTACCGGAAACGGGCGGCGCGAATCGTTTAAATGTGTTCCCATTCCCCGCATGCGCTCAACTTATATGGAAGCAGGGAATAGGACTGAAGCCGATATTATCGCTTCCGTGAAAAAGGGAATTTTTGTGGACAAATTTACCAACGGACAGGTGCAGATCGGGGCAGGAGATTTTACGTTTTTCGTGAAATCGGGTTACCTTATCGAAGAGGGTAAGCTCACACAGCCCATCAAAGATATCAACATCATTGGTAACGGGCCAAAAGCGCTGGCCGACATTACGATGGTTGCCAACAATCCGACGATAGACAACGGTACGTGGACATGCGGGAAAGACGGGCAGTCGTGTCCTGTGACCTGCGGTATGCCTTCGGCACTGGTGAGCAAACTGACGGTTGGAGGGGAAAGTTGAGGTTTTGAAGTGCAAATATTCATTCGTTAAATCAAGAAATTATGATATCAAACAACGATAAAAAATTGGTTCAATGGGCTATGGATTATGCCCTGAAGAACGGATGCCAAGGTGTGAAGGTAAGTTTGTATACCGGATCCAGCAGTGCGTTCGAGTTGCGTGATGGTAAGGTAGACCGCCTGCAACAGGCTTCGGAAAGCGTAATGGGCATTTCGCTGTATGTGGACGGCCGTTATGGAACGTATTCTACAAATCGCCTGAATAAGGAAGAACTCGAAGTGTTTATAAAAAACGGAATCGATGCCACGCGCTATCTGGCGAAAGATGAGGCCAGGCAGCTTCCCGATCCTTCGCGATATTATAAGGGAGGCAAACCCGATCTGCAATTGTACGACCCCAACTTTCCGGCGGTTAGTCCCGACAAAAAAGTGGCGCTGGCAAAAGCTGTCGGCGATGAGGCCATAGGAAAGGACCCGCGCATTATTTCGGTAGAATCTGCGTACAATGACAGCGAAAGTTTTACTTACCGCATCCATAGCAATGGGTTTGAAGGGGAAACTAAAAATTCGTGGTATTCGCTTTCGTGCAGTGTTTCCGTGAAAGACGAAGGGGAAGCGCGGCCGTCGTCCTACTGGTACGAATCGTCCCTGTTTTTGGATAAACTCATTAAGGAAGGTATCGGACAAAAGGCTTTGGAGCGTACGTTGCGCAAACTTGGGCAAAAGAAAACCAAATCGGGAGAATACACAATGGTGGTCGATCCGCTGAATTCGTCCCAATTGCTGCGTCCAATGATTAGTGCACTTTACGGGTCACAGTTGCAACAAAAGAATTCGTTTTTGGTAAATAAAATCAACGAAAAGGTGGGGAGTGACAAATTCTTATTGAAAGACGAACCTCATATTATTGGTGCAATGGGTGCACGATATTTCGACGGAGAAGGGGTGGCAACCCAACCGCGTGTTGTTTTCGACGGGGGGGTGCTAAAGACCTATTTCATCGATACATATTATGCCAACAAGATGAAAATAGAACCTACCATTTCTGATCCGTCCATTCTTATTCTTCAACCGGGCAATACCGATCTGAACGGGCTGATTGCTAAGGTCAACAACGGAATCTTAGTTACCGGATTCAACGGGGGCAACTGCAACAGTTCGACGGGCGACTTTTCCTACGGAATTGAAGGGTTCCTGATCGAAAACGGCAGGTTGACTCAACCGGTAAATGAGATGAATATCACGGGCAACATGATTTCGCTCTGGAATTCGCTCATCGAAACGGGGAATGATCCGCGATTGAATTCTTCCTGGCGCATTCCCTCGCTGGTGTTCGAAGGAGTCGATTTCAGTGGACTCTGATTTTCAAATGTAGAGCAGCCGATTTATCCTTTGATTTGAGCGGCTGCTTGCATCATTTTTTCCCTGATTTGTTGGGTGCAGAGGTTACCGATGCTGCCGGCATGGGTGTGGTGTACTTCCTTTTTGGCTTTGTACGTGCCGTTTTCTACTTCGTGCCCCACTTGTTGGTATGCTTCGCGGAAAGGCACACCTTGCAGCACACGGCGGTTAACTTCTTCGACCGTGAAAAGATAATCGTAGCGCGGATCGGAGAGAATATCTTTGTTCACCGAAATATGTTGCAACATGAAATGAGCCATTTGCAATAATTGGTGTAGGGTATCGATGGCCGGGAAAAGAACTTCTTTTAACAGTTGATAGTCGCGATGATAACCGTGAGGCAGGTTGGTGGTCATCAAGGCAATTTCGTTGGGCAGACTTTGAAGACGGTTGCTGTGTGCCCGAATGAGTTCCCACACGTCGGGATTTTTTTTGTGCGGCATGATGCTCGAACCGGTGGTCAGGTTGTCGGGATACGAAATGAAACCGTAATTACCGGAAAGATACATGCAGTTGTCGGCTGCCAGCTTGTTGAGGGTGGAAGCAATAGAGGCCATGCTTTGGGCAAGGATGCGCTCGGTTTTGCCGCGTGCCATTTGTGCGGCAATCACGTTATAGTGCAAAGTGGCAAAACCTAGTTCGCGGGTAGTCATTTCGCGGTCGAGGGGGAAGGAGTTGCCATATCCTGCGGCAGAACCCAGCGGATTTTGGTCGGCAACGCGCCATGCGGCAACCAGCGTATGCATGTCGTCTATCAAGGTTTCGGAGTAAGCTCCAAACCACAATCCGAAGGATGAAGGCATGGCTATTTGTCCGTGTGTGTAGCCGGGAAGCAATACGTCTTTGTAGCGTTCGCTCAGTTGCTGCAGCAGTTCAAAAAGTTGCAGGATTTCGTTTTTCAGGGCTATTATTTCGTCCTTGAGATAAAGTTTGATGTCCACCAGCACCTGATCGTTGCGCGAACGCCCCGAATGGATTTTTTTGCCCGTTTCGCCGAGCTTTTCGGTGAGCATGGCTTCCACTTGCGAATGAATATCTTCAACATCGTCGTCGAGACGGAAATTCCCTTTTTCGATTTCGTCCAGAATACGTTCCAGTTCGGTACGTAACACATTTTCTTCTTCTGCTGTCAACAGACCGATTTTTGCCAGCATTTTAATGTGCGCCATCGAACCGATGACATCGTATTTTGCCAGCCGCAGATCGAGTTCGCGGTCTTTCCCAACCGTAAAATCCGATACCGCTTTGTCGGCATCGAAGCCTTTATCCCAGATTTTCGCCATAGTTTTTTCAGATTTAAACTGTCAGTTCTCTGCTGTCAGTATGTTTTATTTTTTGGTTTTTTGATTGTTTTTAATTGGCAACAATGATTTTCGCCAATTCTTCAATAAACCGGATATAGCCGGCAATTCCTTGCTTCAGCTCTTCCGTTGTGATGTATTCGTCGGGGTGATGAGAACGCACCGATTCGCCGGGTCCCATTTTGATTGCCGGACACGATATCCGCATCCAGTCCGACGTGGTGGGCGAAACATAAGTTTCGATGCCCAGTTGTTGCACGCATTGCATCAACGGATGGTCGAGCGGTGTGGCCGAGCTTTTGTTGGTTAGCGAACGGGCTTTAAGTGTGCTCTTGACTTTCGGTTGCAGGATATCCATGATCTCTTGATTGGTATACACATCTGTCGGACGGATATCGATGACGAAAGTGCAGCTGTCGGGCACAACATTGTGCTGCGTGCCGGCTTGGATTTGTGTAACCGTGAGTTTTACTTCACCCATCGTCGGCGATATTTTGTCGAGTGTTGTCGTGCGCAGCGTGTGGATATCTTCCACGGCAATGTAAATGGCATTCACACCCTCGTTGAGAGCCGCATGGCCGCTCACGCCTTTAGCCTCGGCATCGATCACCAACAGGCCTCGCTCAGCAATGGCAGCTTTCATCTCTGTGGGTTCGCCTACAATGGCAAAATCTACCGTATCTTTTATTTCCGGCCACATTTTCCGCATACCGTCGGGACCGGAATTTTCCTCTTCGCACGAAAGCACCAGCATGAGGTTAAACGGCAGCTCTGTAGTGTAGAAATGAAGAAAAGTTGCGATCAACGATACCACGGAAGCGCCCGCATCGTTGCTGCCTAATCCGAATATTCGGTTGTCGGAAAAGGGAGGATTAAACGGGTCGAAAGTGTAACCTGCTGTCGGACGTACAGTATCGATGTGCGAATTGAGCATGAGGGTAACCTTTTTTTCATCGTGATGCGGCTGACGGACAATCAGGTTGTTGACAATCCGTTGCGTCGGCATTCCTTTTTTTGTAAAAAAGGTTTCCAGAAAATCGCTCCGGAAGTTTTCCTCTCCCGAAAAAGAAGGAATAGAAACCAGCTTACGAAGAAGATCCGCAGCTGTACCTTCCGGAAAAAGAGATTGATTATGGTCGGTTCTTTCCAAAACTTTTCTTTTTTGTGTGATCGTAATGTTTTTTCGTTTCCGTTGCGTTGAATGAAATTCAGAGATTAAGTAGCGTTCCCTGCTTTGTCAATAAATTTTTTGCATGGAGAATGATGACTTCCGAAACGCCGTTTTCGATGGCTTTAAACGAATTATCGAGTTTGGGGATCATTCCGCCTGCGATTATTCCTTCGTTTTTGTAGGTTTCGTATTCGGCTTTGTTCATCGATGCGATTCGGCTTTGCGGATCGTCGACATCTTTCAACACTCCTTCTTTTTCGAAGCAATAATATAAGGTGGTGCGATAGTTTTTTGACAAGGCACTAGCCAGCGAATAAGCAACGGTATCGGCATTTGTGTTGAGCAGAGAACCGTTGCCGTCGTGCGTAATGGCACAGAAAACGGGCGTTATCTCGTTTTCGATCAGCAGGGAAATAAAAGCCGTATTGATGTCGTTTGCGTCCGGATCGCCCACGAAGCCAAAATCGATGGGCTCGGGCGATCTCTTTTTGGCGGGGATGGTGTTGGCATCGGCACCCGACAAGCCAAGGGCATGGCATCCCAGCTTTTGCAAAGAGGCTACAATGCTTTTGTTGATCCAGCCGGCATACACCATCGTCACCAGCTTCAGTGTTTCGGCATCGGTGATACGCCGTCCATCCACCATCTTTGTTTCGATACCGAGCTGTGTTGCCATTTTCGAAGCCATCACGCCCCCTCCGTGAACGAGCAGTTTTCGTCCCTCCATTCGGTGAAAATCGGCCAGAAAAGTTTCCAGCGCTTCGGGATTATCGACGATGTTCCCCCCGATTTTTACAATGGCTATATCCTCCAAAACAGGGTTTGAAGCCGAGGTAGAGTGTGATGATTGCGTATCGATTGTCATTTTGCTGCTTTTACAGGAGTTTTTTGAAGATGTCGAACGAAACTTTTTTAATTAATCATATTCAATTATATATAATACACAATTATACAGTGTGATGAGTTTTTTCAGAAATTGTCTTTCAATATTTCCTTCAACACGGTTTGTGCAGAAACCGCCCGGTTGGCTGCTTCGGGGATGACCAACGACTGCGGACTTTCGATCACTTCGTCGGTAACAATCATGTTGCGGCGTACCGGCAGGCAGTGCATGAAATAGGCATTGTTGGTGAGTGCCATTTTGCGTGCATCCACCGTCCACGATCTGTCCATGTTGATGACTTTGCCGTAGTTGGGGTCGCGATATGCCGACCAATTTTTGGCATAGATGAAGTCGGCATCTTTGTATGCTTTTTCTTTGTCGTATTCCACGCGGGCTTTGCCCACGAATTTTTCGTCCAGTTCGTAGCCTTCGGGATGGGTGATGACAAACTCGTAGTCTGTGGCATTCATCCACTCGCAAAACGAATTGGCTACCGCTTGCGGCAGAGGTTTGGGGTGGGGAGCCCAGGTGAGAACAACTTTCGGACGGGGTGTTTTTTTGTATTCTTCGATAGTGATGAGGTCGGCAAAGCTTTGCAACGGATGTCGTGTAGCCGCTTCCATGCTGATTACAGGCTTGCCCGAGTATTGAATGAATTGGTTGAGAATAACTTCATTGTAATCGTCTTCCTTGTTTTTGAATTGGGCAAAAGAGCGCACACCGATGATGTCGCAATACGATCCCATCACGGGAATGGCTTCGAGGATGTGCTCGGTCTTGTCTCCGTCCATCACCACGCCTCTTTCGGTTTCCAATTTCCATGCTCCTTGGTTGATATCGAGTACAATAACGTTCATACCGAGATTGAAACCGGCTTTTTGGGTGCTCAAGCGGGTACGGAGACTCGAGTTGAAGAAAATCATCAACAACGTTTTGTTTTTTCCGAGTTGCTGATCGGCAAACGGATTCTCTTTGACATACGTTGCCTTTTCGAGGGCGGTTTTTAGATCGCCGATATCGTGAACGCAAGTGAAATTTCTCATTTTTCTGTATGTTTTTTAAATTCCCGAATAAAAATATCGATTTCATCTTTCGATATGGAAA
>CAYUIY010000092.1:0-6420 GCA_964444915.1 uncultured Dysgonomonadaceae bacterium | reverse complement strand
CAATCACGGAAGAACCAGGGGGAACGATTATCTTTACTGCTCGCGCTGGCGGAATGCGGTCAGTACTTCGTTGGGTTCTTTCTTTTGGAGATAAAGCCGAAGTATTGGAGCCGCAGACATTAAGATATATGATGGCGGAGGTGATGGCGGCGGGAGTGAAGCGATATCGAGGAAAGAGATTCCATAGGTCAATGCAAAAAAAGGAAAAAGCAGAGCTCAGTAACGACTGATAGACAAATCTATTGAAAAATACAGAGGGGATTTTAAAGAGAACTGTTGTTCGGTGACATACAGTTGTCACGGGGGTGTGTTAGAATTTTGGGGAAAGATGAATATTATGTCACTCCTGATAAGGGTGTGGGTTTAAACAATTCATTGTTAAGTAGTTTATCAACTTGTTTTTATCACGATTTTAAAGTTTCCGGTACTTGTAAGGATAACAGAGCAAAGGTGGAGGACGAATGAATAGGGATTATATCGCACATGTACGAAAAAAAGGAGATGATTCGTGGGCGGCTCCTCATTTATTAAAGGATCATTTAGAAGAAACGGCTAAAAGAGCTCAAAGTTTTGCTGCAAAATTTGATTCCGCCGAATGGGGAAAAGCGGCCGGAATTGCTCATGATGCCGGCAAAGGCAGAAAGAAATGGCAAAACTATTTGTGCTTTAAAAGTGGCTTTTATGATGAAGAAGCGCATTTAGAAGGCAAACCCGGCAAATTACTTCACGCGATACATGGTGCGAAATTATGTGAAGACCTTTATGAAAAAGGAATTGGACGAGTTTTATCTTATTGTGTTGCAGGTCATCACGCAGGACTTCCCGATTGGTCAGGTGCTGAAGGAGCGGGTATGTCTTCTTTAGATTTTCAACTAACACAGGTAAAAGATCTTAATGAGATCGAGCAATTTATTTTAGATGAAATTCGATCTGCCAATCCGCAGTTGCCACCTAGGCAGTTTTCAAGGAATCTGGATTTATCTTTGTGGATTAGAATGTTATTTTCTTGTCTGGTTGATGCGGATTTTTTAGATACAGAAAAATACATGGAACCAGACAAGGCGGATCAAAGGGGTAAATATTGTACGATTCCGGAGTTACTAGAGCGCTTAAGAGAATTTAATCGTAAGTTAGATGAGTCGACGGTAGATACACCCGTAAATAAAATTCGAAGAGAAATCCGACAAAAATGTATCGAAATGGCACAACAACCGCAAGGTATTTTCTCACTTTCAGTTCCAACAGGGGGAGGAAAGACCTTATCTAGCCTTGCATTTGGTCTTGAGCATGCAAAAAAGCATAATCTAGACCGTATTATATATGTTATTCCTTATACCAGTATTATTGAACAGAATGCGAAGGTTTTTCGCGAAGCCCTTGGTGAAGATCAAGTGATAGAACATCATTCTAGTTTGGATGAAAATGAATTAACGCCTCGGTCAAGATTAGCCGCCGAAAACTGGGATGCGCCGATTATAGTTACCACTTCTGTTCAGTTTTTTGAATCGTTGTTCGCGGCTAAACCAAGCCGCTGCCGTAAGCTGCATAATATAGTTAATTCGGTTGTTATTCTTGATGAAGCGCAACTAGTTCCGGTGGATTATTTAGCGCCAATACTTGAAACTATGCAACTATTGGTTGATCATTATCATGTGACTTTTGTGATTTCAACGGCAACCCAACCGGCTTTTGGTGAAAGAACTTCTAATTGTAGTCATTTTAAAGGATTAAAAAACATTAGGGAGATTATGGGCGGACCCGAAGAGGTGAAAAAACTTTATGATTCGCTAAAGCGGGTTCAAATTCAATTGCCAACAGATTTCCATACTGTTTCAAACTGGGAAGATATTGCTTTGGAACTTCGAAATTATAAACAAGTGTTATGTGTTGTTTCAGATCGTAAGAGTTGCCGACAATTACATAAGTTAATGCCGGAAGGGACTTACCATCTATCGGCTTTAATGTGCGGACAACATCGTAGCGAGGTAATTAAAGAGATTAAAGATAAGTTAGACAAAAAAGAAACGGTTCGGGTAATCAGCACCCAATTGGTTGAGGCGGGTGTGGATTTTGATTTTCCGGTAGTCTATCGGGCTCTTGCCGGATTGGATTCGATTGTACAAGCCGCGGGAAGATGTAACCGGGAAGGAAAGTTGGGCAAGTCTGGAAAGGTTGTAGTTTTTGTCCCGCCTAAAAAAGCCCCGCCTGGCTTTCTACGAAAGGCCGCCGAGACGACAACTAGCATTTTAGCATCTTTAAACGGTCAAGATCCTTTGGATGAGTCTATTTTTCAAAGATACTTTGCAGAACTATATTGGAAAGCTAATTCTTTAGATAGCAAAGGCATAATCCCTCTACTTAAACCGGATTCCTTAGATTTTGGAATGTTTTTCAGATCTGCGGCCGAGAGATTTAGTATTATTGATGATTCACAACAAAAAACTATTTTGGTGCGATATGGTGAGGGTGATAAGTTAATCGATACTTTGAAAAAGCACGGACCGGATCGCCAGTTAATGAGAAGACTGCAAAGGTATACCGTAAATGTTTATAAAGAAGAGTTTGATTTACTGTTACGGCGCGGGTCAATTGAAGAAGTCCAACCGGGGATCTTTGCTCTTACCTCAAGTATCGAGTATTCGCAGAAAATCGGGTTGATGATTGATGATATTATGTTTGATCCTGAAAATTTGATAATAGAAGGGAGTTGAAACGGTGCGTATCTGGTGTTTAGAAGTATGGGGTGACTATGCTTGTTTTACACGCCCAGAAATGAAAGTTGAACGGGTAAGCTACGATGTAATTACTCCTTCAGCAGCTCGTGCAATTTTTGAAGCTATTCTTTGGAAACCGGCAATTAAATGGAACATAACCAAAATCGAGGTGTTGAATCCAATTAAGTGGATATCTGTTCGTAGAAATGAAGTTGATTTTAAAGCATCTAGTAAAACGGGCTATTTTATTGATGAAATAGATAATATGGGTAAACTTAAATTCCGACAACAACGAGCGGGACTTTTTTTGAAGGATGTTAGGTATCGTATTTATGGTTATTTTGACTTTATTCCACCGGAGCAAAGAAAAAATAATATTTCGGTTTCACCAGAATTCTGGGCGGACTATATAGAAGAAAAAGAAAATATTCGCAAGGATGAAACCGAAGCCAAATACGCAGCCATGTTTGAACGACGTGCTAAAAAAGGACAATGTTTCCATCGTCCTTATTTAGGCTGTCGTGAATTTGCTTGTTTTTTCCGCTTGGTAGATCCAAACGAGGAAAAGAGAAAGCCTATTGATGAGACCCGTGATTTAGGTTTTATGTTATACGATATGGATTTTGCACAAGATATAAACAACCCAAATCCTCTGTTTTTCCGTGCTTTCATGGATAAAGGCACAATAAACATTGACCGAAGAGAAGTGAAGGTGATAGGATGATTCTTCAGGAATTAAAGGAGTATTATGACCGTAAACTCCAGGAAGGTACAATTGCTAAAGATGGTTGGATAAAGGGTGAACTTGATTTTTTAATTGATCTTGATTTGGATGGTAACATCATTGGTATTTCAGATTTAAGAGAGGGTCACGATAAAAAGGAGTTAGACCTTCCCAATATTGGAAAACAAGCAGTAAGACACTCTAACAGTGGTAAGGATGCTAATCTTTTATGGGATAACTCATTATTTGTTTTTGGGCTCGACGAAAAAGGAAAAATTGAAAAAGGAAAACTTCGCTTAAAAAGTATGATAGAAGCAATTGACACTTGGATTGGAGAAACTGATGACTTAGGAGTAAAAGCAGTTAGGAAATTCCTTACAAAAGGATTAGAGAATAGGGATCATTTTAAACTGGCTTTAACTCATCCCGAATATGGAGAAATTTTTAAGAGTGGAAGAGTTAAGATTAGCTTTCGGGTTCCGCAATCCGGTTTACCTATCGTTTTTAATTCTCCAGTTGTGATTGATAAGTTGAACCAAATCTTTGATTTTGGGAAAAAGCCTAGTAAGCAGGTTAGGGGAACATGTTTGGTAACGGGTATTGAAAATGCTGTAATTGAACTAACACATCCTCCAGTTAAAGGAGTTAGAGGGTGTCAAAGTTCTGGTGGTAGTATTGTAAGTTTTAATAAACCCAGTTTTAATTCTTACAACAAAACACAAAGTCAAAATGCGCCTGTGAGTAAAAGCGCTGCATCCCAATATACAAAAGCTTTAGAAACATTACTGAGTTCTTCAAGACAATGTATAAATATTGGAGATTCGACAATTATATTTTGGTCGAAAAAAACATCATCATTTGAATCAGATTTTGCCTTTTTTTTCGAAAACCCCCAAGAAGATGACAGCCCTGATGCAGGTACTCACAAGATAAAAGCTCTCTATGACTCAGTATATACAGGTGCATATAAAGACGATGATGGAAAAACTCCTTTTTATATTTTGGGATTAGCACCAAATTCTGGTCGTATTGCAATTCGTTTTTGGGAAACAGGGACAATATCTGAAATCGCTAGCCGGATTAAACAATACTTCGACGATTTTTCTATAATAAAACCTCCTGATGAAATGGAATATTACCCAGTATGGATGATTCTTGAAAATATAGCCACAAAAAATGAGAAGAAAAATATCCCTGCCAATCTTGTGGGAGATTTTATTCGATCAATTTTGAAAGGCACAGAATATCCTGCTGCTATGTTTCAATTAGCAATAAGACGAATTAGAAGTGATCCTAAAGATAGGGTTAAGCCTATACGTGCTGCAATTATTAAAGCTTATCTTAATCGTTATAATAAAAATAAAAATGTAAGGGAGGTTAGTAAAGAATTGGATACTTATAATACCTCTACTAGTTACCAGCTTGGCCGTCTATTTGCTGTTCTGGAAAAAATTCAAGAAAAGGCAAATCCTAAAATTAATACTACGATTCGTCAAAGATTTTATGCTTCAGCTAGCTCAACACCACAAAGCGTTTTTCCTAATTTATTAAGATTAAAAAATTACCATCTAGCTAAACTAAACCGGGCAAATGCAGTTTATTTTGAGCATCTTTTAGGTCAAATTTTTGAACAGCTTTCTGAATTTCCGGCATATCTAACTTTACATGAACAAGGATTGTTTGCTATTGGTTATTATCACCAACAACAAGCTTTTTTTAAAGGAAAAAACAATTAAATTAAGTTTAAAAAGAAAGTGAGGGTGAACTTTATGGGAGAGAGGAAGATTATTGATAAGCGTTACGATTTTGTTCTTTTATTCGATGTTAAAGATGGAAATCCTAATGGTGATCCGGATGCAGGTAATTTACCACGAGTTGATGCAGAAACGGGACATGGATTAGTAACTGATGTGTGCTTAAAAAGAAAAGTAAGAAATTATGTTGGATTGAAAAAAGAATTTAAAGTTCCATATGATATTTATATTAAAGAGAAAGCTGTTTTGGGTAGAGCACATGTCGAAGCTTTTCAAAGTTTGGGTATAGATTTAGGGGAAGAAACTCGTATACCTGTTCCGGAAATAATGGTTGAATTTTTACAAGAACTAGTGTTGCCTGAAGGAATTTATATCGATGAAGAAAATGAAGGGTTAACAATGGTGATTGCGGCAGATGCTGATATTAAATCAATTAAATCTGATTTAAAAGAGATTAGCCTCCCCAAAAATGTAAAGAAATTCATTGAAGATAACCTTAAAAAGGTTAAAGCTAGAAAACCTACAGCTGAAGAAGTCGAAAAAGGTAGAAAATGGATGTGCGAACGGTTTTATGATATAAGGACTTTTGGAGCCGTACTTGCTTTAAAATCAGCTCCGAATTGTGGCCAAGTTCGTGGACCTGTACAATTGACTTTTGCCCGTTCAATTGATCCTATTGTTTCATTTGAACATAGTATTACCCGGATGGCTGTAGCCAAAGAAGAGGAAGCTGAACAACAACATGGGGACAACCGTACTATGGGTAGAAAATATACGGTACCCTATGGCCTGTATCGTGCCTGTGGTTTTGTTTCTGCTCCTCTTGCCCAACAGACAGGGTTTTCCGAAGATGATTTGGAATTGTTCTGGGAAGCATTAGAAAATATGTTTGAACATGATCGATCAGCTGCTCGTGGACTAATGGGAACTAGAAAGCTAATTATATTTGAGCATGCTTCCAAGATGGGGAATGCTCAAGTTCAGCAGCTTTTTGATGCGATTACAATCAAACGAAAAGATGAGAGTAAACCAGCAAGAGATTTTAGTGATTATGTGATTTCTATTAATAAAGATCAGATTCCACAAAATGTTACATTAATTGAGAGGTTGTAAATGTCCAATTATTATTCAGATGATGAGCTTCTACTTCTCTCTGGCATCCAACACTTTTTCTTTTGCCGCCGACAGTGGGCGTTGATTCACATTGAGCAACAATGGCAGGAAAATC
>CAYUIY010000091.1:1987-6632 GCA_964444915.1 uncultured Dysgonomonadaceae bacterium | reverse complement strand
AAAAAGTCCAAGACTGTATAATAACGTTAAGTCTATTTTAGTGAAACATATCTAATAAGGGGGTTCTGTAATGAAAAAAGCGTTATTTTCTGTTGTGCTTCTTGTTTTTGTCTTTGCTTCTTCTGCCCACGCTTTCTTTCCGGTGGGTTCGATAATTAGAAGCGTAGCCCACGAAGCTATGGAAGAAGCGATGGATCAACCCACGCCAGCTTTTTTGGGGTTGGTGGAAGTGTTTAACGACTTATACGACAAAGAAATCACCCAAGCGCAAGCTGCTTCGATGTGGAAATCTTTCGGAAGAAGGCTTTACGACTTTGATGATGCCCTTTTGGTTTTTAACAAGATGACAAGGTCGATGAAGGTAGAACCAGTTGAAATGAATTGTATAAAAGACAACAACAGATATGCTGGTAATGCTATATTTTGCACGCCCGAAGAACTGGAAGCCGAAAGTAAAGGAAACATATTGTACGTACACATTGACGAAGACCAAGTAGAAGTAGAAAGCGAATTCATGTCAGAAATGGCGTCCACGTTGGTAACTTCCGTATTGGGATATAATATCTATGGGGTGAAAAGTGCGGCGGCCCAACAGATGGACACCGCTATTATTGTCATAAAAGGTGGGATGGTGGAAACAAAGGCGGGCTTAAAACCCGTAGATTTTGAGCAACTGGCGGACATTTCAGATTACATCATATCTTTCAAGTCAGAAAAAGTCGCTGAAAAGTCGGAAGAACAGGGCGAAGAAGATGAGCTGGATGATTATTTAGAACAGCTCAGAAAAGAAGTCAAAAAGGAGTGATCCAGTTGGCAGTGACGATGGCAAAAATTCATTTAAGGGGAAGATTGGGGTCAGATCCCGCTTTCTTCGAAGCGAAGTCGGGAAAGAAGTTCAACCGTTTGTCCATAGCGGTTGACACGGGAACCAAGGAAGACAGGAAGACTTCCTGGTTCAGCGTATTATTCAACGACAAATGGGATTTGAACGGCTGGAAGAAGGGCGACCTAGTGGACATCGAAGGCGATATCCGAACGAGTACCTATGAAAAAGATGGGGAAAAACGGCTTAACGTTACCGTATTCCCGCAGAATGTATTGAACATTTCCTTGGCTGAACGCAACAGATCTAAAAACGAAGCGGAATTGGCCAAAGACGAAGAATTCGATCCGTCGGCTTTCGAAGAAGAAGAACCAGAAATAGCTATACAGTAAAAATGAAAGTCGTAATCGAACCATATTCTAGGAAGCTTATCGTCGAAAGCAAAAAACCTGTTGAAGCGCTGGTTTATGAGACGATAAGCAGGACAGAAGACAAGGACGGGGTAAAACTCGTCCTTTCTTCTTCCTTTACGGGAATCATCGACCGTTGGGTGGAAGCCTATCGAAACTTAGGCGTATCATCTATGATCGCGCCGATAGATATCTTTATTGAAGGCGGGTTCGTCGTCTTTCCCGTGCTTGTGGAAAGTGACTGCAAATGGAAAGACTTGCCAGGGGAATTAGAATACTTACTATGGTGGTCGCAAAGCGCCAAAGAATATTTAGTAAGGCAGGAAGATTGCCGTTGGTATTTTTCTGACCCCCCGGTTTTTAGAATAAAAGCTTTCGAACTTTTTAAAAAATTATGGTTCTTTTTTGGCGAAGTGCCTTCCTTTAATGCAGAAAAGGAAATAACTGAAGAATTATCTTTGCCGCAACCAGAAAAGTCGCCTTTATTAGATCTTGCAAAGGAAAAAAGAAGTCCCAAAAAAGATGAAGATATACTAAGTTTCGGGTTGTTTGATTTTAGGTGGTCGGGATAATAGTTATATTGCATATTTTCCTGTGTTGAAATATATTGACAACGTAATTCAAATAGGAATACAATAAAAAGATACGCGGGAAACAGTAGAAAGAAGTAATTATTGGTTGGAAGAAGCTAGGTGATATATATGTCAAAAGAAATTAATAAAACAATAATTGGTTTTCTAATAATTTTTTGTTTCCTTTTTCCCGCCGTTTCTAATGCTGCAGACGAAGAAGCGGCAGACCCGTACATGCAAGAAAGGGTTAATGAACTTAACGCGCTTATTTCGCAGTTTAATCCCCCACCGCAGACTAATGCACTTAACCAGCCGATAGATTTCAACCAAATTCTTGTCCAAAATTCCAGCGAACTAGTGATGAAGAACTTGCATGACGCTATAAACAAGATAGACCCAAGGCTTGTAGAAGGCATAAAACTACCAGAAGGTGCACCAGGATTTATCGCGCAGGCTTCTGCAGACTGGATGGTCACCAGGGCATTACTTTACGGCTTTTCTAATCTTGACCAGGCAAAAGGCACCATAGAAAGTTGGGTGACGGTAGATGAAAAGGGGAATATCGCCCATCTTACGCCTGGGACGCCGCCGTGGTTTATAGCAAGAAGCGCGCAGATGGCTAAATACCAGACTAACCCATTGCGGGTCGGCATAATAGGCGAAATCACTGTGGGACAAAGCGTACAGACCGACGAAGGGGATATGATCGTCCCATCAGAAGCCGTAAGGCAGATAAAGAATTTAATAAAAGCCGCTTCCTTTGCCGACAAGCTGAAACAAGTCCCTGGTATTACGGCGGGCGACAGCGTTTACGATCGGTCGCTTCTTATAGCCCGCATACTTTGGTGTGTCATCTTCGTTGTCAACGTTGTTTGGATGGCCTATAAGATGTTGATAGCTGGTGAAGAAGGAGACATGATAACGACGATATTCAGGTCGATTTTTATTTTTATATCGCTTTATTTCTTAAGGGAAATAATCATGATGGGCATTACCCTTTCTTCTGCAGTGGGCAACGCCATCCTTGGCGGGACCGACGTAGCCCATGCCGTATCGGACATCAGTGAAATCGTGGAAATGAAGCAGTCTTTGGTTTCTACTTCTGGATTTATAAAAGGCAAGATAGCTGATGATCTCATTACCCTTTGCGGACTTATAGCCCGCGCGGTGGTCTACGTGATGTTCATCTTAGCTGACGTAATGGTTGCTATAACTTCCGTAATTGGCCCCTGGATGATAGTACTTTCCATGCTTCCTTTTTGTGAAAACTGGATGTCCCATTGGATCAGAAGCTATATTACGTTCCTTTTCTACCGCCCGTTGGCGTGTCTGCTTTGTGTGGTGCTTTATATCATCGGCCTTACTGGAATGGACATAGGTTTGGTAGAACTCATGATAACCTGCATCGTGTTCATCATGGCCGCCGTGAAGGTACCGAGCATGGCGGAAAACATGGGCGGGGCTGCCGCTGCCGTGGGAGCGGGAATGGCGGGAATGGTGAGCAAATCGCTCAAAGCGGGAGCGGGCGTGGGAGCAAGGGCCGTAGGATTGGGAGCCGTGGCTGCGGGGGCGCGGCTGTTGAGTTCCCTTAAGGGGAAGGCCACCCCGCCGAAGGAATGATGGCGATGAAAAAGGTACTCGTTGTTTTCCTGTTTCTTTTCGTCTCGCCAGCCTTTGCGAACTTTATTCCCATGCAGCAGGAAGTTACTTACCCGTCCGCCAGTTCTGGTGCGGAAATTGCAAATTCATTGCTTTCAAGCGTGGAACCACCCGACTGGACGGAAACCGGGGGATCTGCCGAAGTTTGGACGCCCCTGCAGGAAAAGAAAATTCAAGAACAGCTCAACCTTGTCACTTTCTCAAACTATATGACCGTAGGCGATATGCCCATCACGCGGGCGGTACTAGGCACAGCTAAGTTTAACATGCATTTTTGGCCGGAAGTGGCCAATACTTTAGCTGAAAACATGGTAAGCGGGACTTTCATAGATGCACAAAACAAAGCTAACGCGCTAACGGACAACGGCGTTATCTCGCGGGCCGAAGCTGTAGCGGCACATGCACAGGGTATTTTAAGAAACGTCATCTATCCTATATCCTTAAGCATCCTTGCAGTAGTATTTATCGTTCAAGTTATAGCGACCTATTTTTCTTCCCGAACTCAAGTTACACATTATGCTGTCCACTTTTTCCGCTTGATGTTTTTCATAATGGCCATTTATTTCTTCAGAATATGGGTAATACTACTTCTTGATATATTCAACTTTGCTGGATATTTGATATCCCCCTGGGGCGGGCAGGCAGATATGCAGCGATCCTTGGTCGAAGCGGCACAAACAGGTAAGGCTTTTGATTGGTTAAGTCTTACCAGTATCGTAACCGCTATAATGCAATGGGCGTCATACATGGCCATAAAAGTTCTTCTTATTTCAAGGGATGTCATGCTGGCTGTTACGCTTGTGACGGGGCCAATATGTCTAGCGATGGGGTATCTGTCTTTGTATACGCAAAACGACTTCGTCAAAGGATTTTTGTCTGGCTGGCTTCAAAACTTCTTTAAGTTCCAGTTTTGGGGTGTATTTTCTTCCATTGCTTTAATTGGGCTTTCAATCGTAGACTTTTTAGCAAAAACTGGTTCTGCTGAACCATTGGTGGTCTTCATAACTGGCATAGCTTTTGTCCATGCAGCATTTAACATTCCAAAGCTTGCCGACAATATGTCTTCAGTGGTTATTTCTTCCGTTTTGATGGCTACGCTTTCCATGGCCGCTACAAGGGGCGCTGGAATGGCTACTTCTGGTGCTGCAGGCGCCGCAAGCAGCGGCGTAAAAAGGTTATTA
>CAYUIY010000091.1:0-1887 GCA_964444915.1 uncultured Dysgonomonadaceae bacterium | reverse complement strand
TACGCAGAAAATAACCATTAAAGTCGAAGCAATAAACGAAATTTCGGTAAGCGGCGATCCGGAAGTGTTTCTTATAAGCGATAGCAAAACTTCCGCCGCTGATGATTCAACAACTTATGCTATGACCATTAATGAAACCAACAAAAAGATCACGGCCACAATAGATAAGGAATTGCCAAAGGGGTTAACTTTAACAGTATATCTTGACCCGCCCGAAGGGGCCGTGAGCAACGAAGTAGCGTTAAGCCCAAGACCCCAAGATGTGGTTTCCAGGATAAACCCAATCGCTGCTAAGGATATGAAAATACATTATACGTTAACTGTTGACGAAGAACTTCCTGAAATAGCTGAAAGCTCAGTAAACGTCATCTTTACGATCGTAGATGGTTAAACTTTTCTGTAAAGCTTTCCCAACGAATCGATCTGCTTGTAAAGTTCCCCCTTTGTCCCGTCGTTGGAAATCACTACAGACGACGGGAAATTTTCAAATTCCTTTTCGCTTGGGTGTTCATCTAAATTTCCGGGTAGACTAGCCCCCGCACGTTTTACTAAGATCGGAATAACTTCATATCCATGTTCTTCAGCGAATTTTACTAATGCATCAAATTCGTTTTTAAATCTGCAGTCGGTTATGACAATATTTTTGGGCTTTTCTTTCTTCATCTTTTCTATCACCGGCTTAATCCACATATCGGGATCATAATTTCTTCCCGCCGTTCCCAGTTCTTGCAATAAAACCCTTCCCCTTTCGTCCTTTTCGCCGTTCCACCCCATTAGGTGGGCAATTTCTTTGAGCTTGTCGGCAAAGGCATATCGCTTGAAGCCCAAAGACGCAAGATATTCCCCGCAGGTGTCTTTGCCCGAACCCGCCTTCCCTGAAAGAATTACCATTACAGACATAGATGTATCGCCGCCCCAAGAAACATCACTGGCGCAAAGGGAAGACGGCTTTTCATGTTTATCTTCTTTGTGATCAGCAAAACCAGTAAAATGACCCCTGTTGCTATAGAACCAAAACAAAGCGCACGCACTAAACCGTATAGCCCAAGCCAGGCGCCGTAGAAAAGAAGTAATGTAACGTCCCCCTGTCCCATCTTGTTCGTCTTTGATAGCAATGCGGAAAGTGTGAAGCCAAGGGTTGCGCCTATCACTGATAACATAAATCCACCCGAAAAAAATGAAATTATAAGGAATGCAACAGCGAAGGGTATCGTGAATAAATCGTATATCACGCCATCATAGGAATCGGTGAGCACCGAAAGCCACGCGGCGGATAGCCCCAATATTACCCATATTAGCTGACTTCCTGAATATCCTTGGGCAACGAAAACCAAAGCAACGGCAAA
Source organism: uncultured Dysgonomonadaceae bacterium (assembly GCA_964444915.1). Taxonomy (GTDB): domain Bacteria; phylum Bacteroidota; class Bacteroidia; order Bacteroidales; family Dysgonomonadaceae; genus Anaerorudis. The sequence continues at coordinate 541 of CAYUIY010000091.1, read as the reverse complement.
GACAAGTTCTATGGCGCGGTACTTATATAATGACCAGGAATAAACAGGAATTAGTTCCTGCCATCTTCTGTATGCAATTCCGGTCAGCGCTTTTTCTACAACCAAACTTAAAGCGGTAGCTAAGAATAACCCAAATATAAAAATCAATTATTTTTCCCCCTTAGAAACAGAAATTTAATACGACGCCGATAAATAAAAATGGCGCCAAAGGAAGCCTTTCTTGGGGCATTTTCTTTAAGACGGAAAGAAATATCATGACTGCCCCCAAGGCAAGCGCGGCAAATACGATAGAAGGCAAGATATCTATTAACCCAAGCCAAACGCCAGCGAAAAGAAAAAGCGTGACGTCCCCTTGACCTGTTTTCTTTATTCTTTCTAAAAGCATGGCTATCGTAAAACCCGCTATGCCGCCGAAGAAAGAAAGCATGAAGAAGTCTAAGGAAAAGAAAAGTCCGACCAAAAGAAATATTCCCGCAAAAGGAATGGTAAATATGTCGTAGATGGTTCCGTCGTAGATGTCGGTTAGCACGGACAGGAAAAG
>CAYUIY010000090.1:0-6667 GCA_964444915.1 uncultured Dysgonomonadaceae bacterium | reverse complement strand
TTCATCGGGATAAGGCTTCCCTCGCGAACGTATGCATGGCAGAGAATATTCTCGGCAGCCCTGCCTTGGTGAACCGGCAGAAAATATTTTTTGCCAAGAACATCTTCAACTGCCTTTTGCAGCCTGAAAAAACTTTGCGACCCCGCGTAGGCATCGTCAGCACGCATCATTGCGGCCATCTGGTTATCGCTCATGGCATTGGTTCCACTGTCGGTCAACATATCCAGGAAAACATCCTTGGTGGTGAGCCGGAATGTGTTGAATCCACCTTCTTCCAACGCTTCAAGCCTTCTTTCGATGGGCACCAAATGTAATTTTTGTACTACCCTTACTTTGTGTAGTTCTAAAGGGATATTCTCCCCGTAATAAAATTTAATTTCTTCCATAAAATTTCGATATGCTTTTGAATCAAATTGATATTATTTGTACTCGTTTTCTCGAAAATTGTTGTTAAATTATGTTTGTAGCCGGTAAATGCAAATATCAAATTGCAAACTTAGATAAAAAAGTCGAGATTGTATACACACGCCAATAAAAATCAAGGCCGGAATGCTTCAATAGAGTCCTAAAATTGTTTTCCGACGACAGTGAAAAATTTTTTTATCCTCCGTCGGATTTTCCGACGTATACAAAAATTTTGATTTACCTCCATCGTGATTGTATTCTTTAACAAATAAAAGCAATTTTCCGGCAAACCAAGGCTGTTTTTACGCAAAAAAGCTCGTTTTACGTCCGTCGGATTTTCAGAAACAGGGTATAATTTTTTTTGCCTCTCGTCGGATTTTCCGACGGAGGATTTTAGTTAGTTATTGTTAATGCGCATTTTCCGAAAAAAGATAAATTTTTTATTCAATCTAACCCCGTTTTCCGAAAGGATATAAAAATTTGTTTCGTTTCTGTCGAAAAATTTGTTTTATTAAATAAGTCAGCATATCTTTGTTTTTTGATTATTATAATGTATAAACATTAACTTGGTTGGTGAAATGAAAAAAATAAATGCATTTATTTTGTTCTCAAATGCAGAACAAGCAAGCCAGACAGTTAAAGAGCTGAGGCAATCGGGTTTAGTTCATAAAATTTTTCTGTTAACAGATAAGAACACGGAAGAAACCATCAGCGGCTGTGAAAAACTTTTTATTGATGCCTTGCAAAGCACAAAAACGATGAAGAAAATTGCCCGTAACTCCGATGGCGATTACACCTTGCTTTATCTGAAGCCGACTGTACTTCGATTGGGGTATTTCGGTTTGGAGCGCATGCTTCGTATTGCCGAGGATACTTGTGCAGGTATGGTGTATGCCGATCATTATAAGGTGATGAACGGAGTAAAAGAGAATCACCCGGTGATCGATTATCAGGAAGGGAGCTTGCGTGACGATTTTGATTTCGGTTCGTTGATGTTGTATAATGCTAAAGCATGGAACGAAGCGGTTGAACGCATGCAAAACGAGTTGTACCGGTTCGCAGGTTTATATGACCTTCGGCTGAAAGTTTCGCAAAAACATCCCATTGTGCATATCAACGAATACCTTTATACGGAAACGGAGCAGGATATTCGCAAGTCGGGTCAAAAGCTTTTCGATTATGTAGATCCCAAAAACCGCGAAGTGCAAATCGAAATGGAGCAGGCCTGTACACAACATTTGAAGGATGTGGGAGCGTTTTTGGAACCCGTGTTCAAAGCCATCTCTTTCGACAAAGATCAATTCGAATACGAAGCATCTGTGATCATTCCCGTGCGCAATCGCATACGAACCATTCGCGATGCCATCCGATCGGTATTGATGCAGAAGGCCAATTTCAAATTCAACCTTATTGTGGTCGATAATCATTCAACCGATGGTACTACAGAAGCCATCGATGAATTTAAAGACGATGAGCGTCTCATTCATCTTATCCCCGATCGCGATGACCTCAGTATCGGCGGATGTTGGAATTTGGCAGCGCATCACGAAAAATGCGGAAAGTTTTGTGTCCAGCTCGATAGCGACGATGTGTACAGCGGCGAAGATACGTTGCAGAAAATCGTTGATGCTTTTTATGAACAAAATTGCGCAATGGTGGTGGGTACGTATATGATCACCGATTTTAACATGCAGATGATTCCGCCGGGAATTATCGATCACCGGGAATGGACTCCCGAAAACGGGCGCAACAACGCATTGCGGATTAATGGCCTGGGCGCTCCGCGTGCTTTCTATACTCCGCTGCTTCGCGAGATAAAACTACCCAATACCGGTTATGGAGAAGATTATGCCGTGGGACTGAACATTTCGCGTCGGTATCAGATTGGACGGGTTTACGAGGTGGTGTACTATTGTCGCCGTTGGGAAGGGAATACCGATGCTTCGCTCGATATTGAAAAAATGAATGCCAATAATCTCTATAAGGATCGCATTCGTACCTGGGAATTGCAAGCCAGAAAGCAGATGAATGCAGGAAAAACATTTGCCTGAAAATACAATGCATGCATAGGCTTCACATATAAAAATAGTGATTTTATGAAGGAACCTTTTATTCAGGTGGGCATTTTATTGTCGCAACCTAAAATTGATTTTTCGCTGTTGACACCTTATCGAATGAAAGGAAAAGAAATTCCTTCCGGAGAGTATTCCGTAACATTTTCGGAAGGGAAAATTCTTTTCGAGCAAGAGCTTTTCGATGAGATTGTGTTTGAACCGTACCAAGTCCATTCCGATTCTTTTGTATTAAAGGATGTGATTATTGGCGTGAATTTTCATTGGGAAAGGAAGGAGGATCAGCGTTTTTTGGGCGGATTGAAGTTTATTGTGGAGAATAACGGAGTCAGTGCTGTTAATGTTGTTTCGTTGGAAGATTATCTCACCAGTGTAATTTCCTCGGAAATGAGCGCTACTTCTTCCGAGTCGTTGCTGAAAGCGCATGCCGTTATTTCCCGGAGTTGGCTGCTGGCACAAGTTCAGAAAAATAAAAATGCCGGGAACAAGTGTACAAAAAGCGCATCGCAGGTGTGTACCGAGCACGAAATCATACGCTGGTACGATCGCGAAGATCATGCCCACTTTGATGTTTGTGCCGATGATCATTGTCAGCGTTATCAGGGAATTACCCGACAATCGACCGAGCTGGTAAAGAAAGCGGTAAAAGAAACGCAGGGCGATGTATTGGTATATGAAGGAGCCATTTGCGATACGCGCTTCTATAAATGTTGCGGAGGTGCAACAGAAACTTTCGAGAATGTGTGGGAACCCGTTGTGCATCCGTATTTGCAAGGGAAAGCCGATAGGGACGATAACGGTGTGCTTCCTGACTTGACCATTGAAGAAGAGGCGCAAAAATGGATTCGATCGTCGCCTCCTGCATTTTGTAATACGCAAGATGTGAATGTGTTGAAACAAGTCCTGAACGATTATGATCAGGAAACGGCCGATTTTTATCGCTGGAAAGTGGTGTATTCGCAAAACGAACTTGCTACAATTATCAAAGAGCGCTCGGGTATCGATTACGGAGAAATTGTTGAACTTATTCCTATGCAGCGAGGTACCTCGGGACGAATTGTTCGCCTGAAGATTCGGGGTACGAAACGCGAAATGATTATTGGCAAAGAGTTGGAAATTCGCCGAACGTTATCACGCTCTCATCTCTATAGTTCTGCTTTTGTTGTGGATACCGAAGATATCGACGAAAGAGGAATCCCCGGGCGGTTTGTTCTCACCGGAGCGGGGTGGGGGCACGGTGTCGGACTCTGTCAGATTGGCGCCGCCATGATGGCAGAGAAAGGATATGACTACCCACAAATACTGGCGCATTATTATCCCGGATCGGAAATCGAAAAAAAATATTGAAATATGGCTGATTCATCTTTAAAACAGAAAACAAAACGTTCTCCATGGGCATGGGTGCCCACTCTTTATTTTGCGGAAGGTATTCCCTATGTAATTGTAATGACGGTGTCGGTGATTATGTATAAACGATTTGGATTGTCTAACACCGAGATCGCGCTTTATACCGGCTGGCTTTATCTGCCGTGGGTGATAAAGCCCTTGTGGAGTCCTTTTGTCGATATCCTTAAGACCAAAAGATGGTGGGTGGTAACCATGCAGTTGCTCCTCGGTGCAGGATTTGCAGGGATCGCTTTTGTCTTGCCCACGCCGTTTTATCTTCAGGCTTCGCTGGCTATTTTCTGGCTCATGGCTTTCAGCTCTGCTACTCACGATATTGCTGCCGACGGTTTTTACATGCTGGCGTTGGACGATTCGCAACAATCGTTTTTCGTTGGTATCCGAAGTACATTTTATCGTTTTGCAACCATCTTCGGACAAGGTGTATTGGTTATTATTGCCGGTTATCTCGAGAGAGTGACAGGAAAAATTCCTTACGCGTGGAGCATCGTGTTTTTCATTGTTGCCGGATTGTTTATTGCTCTTTTTCTCTACCATCAATTTATTTTGCCTAAACCGGCAAGCGATAAAGGCGTGTCTGAGGCAACAGTCACAGGTATTCTGACTGAATTCGGGAATACGTTTGTTTCTTTTTTTACAAAAAAAGGAATCGGGTTGGCCATTGCTTTTATGCTGCTGTACCGTTTGAGCGAGGCCATGCTGGTGAAGATAGCTTCGCCGTTTTTGCTCGATGCAAGAGAAATAGGAGGAATGGGACTGACTACCGAACAAGTGGGGATTGTCTACGGGACGGTGGGGGTCATCGCACTCACGTTGGGCGGTATTGTGGGCGGAATTGTTGCTTCGCGTCGAGGATTAAAGTTTTGGCTGTGGCCTATGGCATTAAGCATCACGCTTCCCCATGTGGTTTATATTTTATTGTCTTATTATCAACCCGAGAATTTGATATGGATTAATGCAGCGGTAGCCGTTGAACAATTTGGTTACGGCTTTGGCTTTACGGCTTATATGTTGTATTTGATTTACTTTTCTGAAGGAGAACGAAAAACGGCCCATTATTCCATTTGCACCGGTTTCATGGCATTGGGGATGATGTTGCCGGGTATGGCAGCGGGATGGATTCAAGAACAATTGGGATATCATAATTTCTTCATCTTTATTTTACTGTGTTCCATCCCAACGTTGGTAATCATCCCTTTCATGAAAATTGATCCTGATTTCGGGAAAGGAAAGAAAAAGGAGGAAGTTGAGCCTGTAGAACAAATCGATAATCAATAAAAACAGATAATCAAATGAAAAAAACAGCATTTTTGTTGGTAATAGGATGTTGGCTGATTACTACCGCATCTTTTGCCCAAAAGATAAAAGTAAAAACCGGAATTGAAGTGTTGAAAGAAAACGGTTTCAAGGTTTTGCAAGGGAAACGCGTCGGATTAATTACCAACCCGACGGGTGTGGATAATCAGCTTAAATCGACCATCGATATTTTGCACGAAGCTCAGGGAGTGAACTTGGTTGCTCTGTATGGTCCCGAGCACGGCGTCCGCGGAGATGTGTACGCAGGTGACAAAGTCGATACGTTTACAGATCCTAATACAGGAGTGCCCGTGTATTCGTTATACGGCAGCACACGCAAGCCAACACAGGAAATGCTGGAGGGGGTGGATGCTTTGGTGTATGATATTCAGGATATTGGCTGTCGCTCGTATACCTATATATCTACCATGTATTTGGCCATGCAGGCTGCTGCAGAGAACGGAATCGAATTTATCGTTCTCGACCGTCCGAATCCGTTGGGAGGATTGAAAGTAGAAGGTTGCCTGGTGGAGGAGGGTTTTTTCTCTTTTGTGAGTCAGTTGAAAGTTCCGTATGTTTACGGGTTAACCTGTGGCGAGTTGGCAACGTTGATTAACAATGAATTCATGGGCAACAAACCGTGCAAATTGACGGTGGTGAAAATGAAAAAATGGCGGCGGAAAATGGCTTTCGATGACACCGGCTTGCCTTGGGTGCCGGCTTCGCCTCATATTCCTTTTGTTCATTCGGCATACTTTTATCCCGTGTCGGGAATCTTAGGCGAATTGGGATACATGTCTATCGGGGTGGGGTATACGCTTCCTTTCGAAATATTTGCGGCCGAATGGATCGATGCGGAACAATTTGCCAAAGCGCTTAATGCTAAGCAATTGCCGGGTATTGTTTTTCGTCCTATTCATTTAAAGCCCTATTATTCGGTGGGTCAGGGCAAAAATCTGCATGGTGTGCAGGTGTATTTGCGCGATTTCAAGAAGGCACGTTTATCGGATGTTCAATTTCATGTGATGGAGGTGGCTGCACAACTTTATCCCGATAAAAAAGTTTTTGATTGTGCCGACGAAAGTCGTTTCGGAATGTTCGACAAAGTGTGCGGTACCGATTTCATCCGAAAGGAATTTTCAAAAAACCACCGTTTTGCCGATATTCAATCGTATTGGACAAAAGACGAAGAGTCGTTCAGTAAACAAGCTAAGAAATATTATCTTTACCGATGATCATAAACAATTTAACGATTAATCAATGAATACAGTTGCAGCTTCTCAACAAAGCAAGCGCCTGCTCGCGCTCGATATTTTGCGAGGGATTACCATAGCAGGCATGATACTGGTAAATAATCCCGGTTCGTGGGGGTATATATATGCCCCTTTGCGTCATGCTTCTTGGCACGGATTGACGCCGACCGATCTGGTGTTTCCCTTTTTTATGTTTATCATGGGGGTGTCAACGTTTTTTTCGCTTCGAAAATTCGA
>CAYUIY010000089.1:0-6739 GCA_964444915.1 uncultured Dysgonomonadaceae bacterium | reverse complement strand
TGTATCAATATGTTTTGTTGCCTTCCGTGAATCGCAATATGCCGGAACAAACGATTACCCTTGCTTCCATGCCGGGAGTAATCACCAAGGCAGTTCTCCCCGACGGCAGTGAGGTTTGGCTGAATTCGCAAAGCGAACTGACTTATCCTCTGCGGTTTAAGGGGAAGGAGCGTATAGTCCGGCTTAAAGGGGAAGCTTATTTTAACGTAGTTTCCGACAAGAAGCACCGATTCAACGTGCTTACGCCACATCAGATGACGGTAAGCGCATATGGTACAGAATTTAATGTGGATGCTTACGAAGACAATGCCCGACACAAAGTCACTTTGGTTCGGGGAAATGTTGAAGTAGCTGCTGAAGGTTTAGCTGAAAAGAAAGATTTAAAACAAGGGGAACAGGCGCTTTTTACACCTGCGACAAAAGAGATAACTACGGCAAAGGCAGACACGTATGTAGAAACGGCCTGGAGAGACGGGAAATTGGTATTTAGGCGCGAAAAGTTTGAAAACCTTACGGAAAAACTCTCCCGCAAATTCGGTGTAACGATTGTGCTACAAGATGAAAAATTGAAAGATTACGAATATACCGCGACATTTACGGATGAGTCGTTGGAGGAAATTTTGGAGCTGTTGAAAAGATCGGCGCCCATTACGTATACTGTTTATAAGCCAGAGCAGCTTAGCGACCATACGTTTTCCAGACGTGTGATCACGATTAAAAGCAGAAATTAGTGAATCATTGAATTGTAAAGATAAGGAGGAAAGCCTATGAAAACATGATGATAGTTTTTAAACAAAAACGGGAGAATGAATTCACATTCACTCTCCCTCAGAAAATTTAAGCTTACCATTTTCGGAAAATACCACCTCACCGACAGGTAAGCAAGTTACTAAAACTCATAACAAATTTAATAACAGAGCAAAAATATGAATAAATTATTAATCGTCAAAAAAATACCTATCACCATGAGGATAACGTGCCTATTACTCTGTTTAATTGTATTTCAATTACAGGCAGAAGATGTGTATTCTCAGAAAACGAAGATTTCGTTGGACATGAAAAATACAACCATCGAAAAAGTATTACAAACCATTGAAGAGAAATCCGACTATCATTTTCTTTACAACAACAAGCTGGTGAATGTTGACCGAAAAGTGAGTGTGCGGGTAAAAGATGCCACTATTGCCGATATTTTAGATAGACTCTTTGAATCGGAAAATGTGGAGTATCAGGTAGAAGGCAATCACATCATTTTGTTGCCCAAGGAAAAGGTGAAGGGATTAGTTTCCGGAGTTGAATCTGTTCAGCAACAGCAAAAAACCATTACCGGCAAAGTAACCGATACCAATGGAGAACCCATTATCGGGGCTACCATTCTAATAAAAGGGACTACGCAGGGTACCGTTACCGATATGGATGGAAATTATACGCTACAGAATGTGCCTGAAGATGCAATTCTTCAGTTCAGCTATGTGGGGATGGAAACTCAAGAAATGCCCGTGAGAGGGAAAACAGTCATCAATGTAGCAATGAGTGAAGCTGCGGAACTTCTTGAAGAAGTTGTAGTGGTAGGGTACGGCGTGCAGAAAAAAGTAAATTTAACAGGTGCTGTGGCTTCGGTTAGAGGCGATGAATTAGCGCAAAGGCCAGTTGTTGATGTAACGCAAAGTCTTCAGGGGGTAGTTCCTGGTTTGATTGTTTCCGTTCCAACGCGAGGAGGAAAACCCGGTCAAAGCTTTTCTTTAAATATTAGAGGGCAAGGTAATCTAAGCGGAAGTGATTTACCTTATGTTTTAGTTGATGGCGTAGAAATGAACCTCGCTGACATAAACCCCAATGATATTGAAGATATATCTGTTTTAAAAGATGCCGCAGCTGCTTCTATTTATGGCGCGCGTGCTGCTTATGGGGTAATTTTAATTACAACTAAAAAAGGAGAAAAAGGGAAAATGCGTGCATCCTATCAAGGGAATACAGCATGGTCAACACCTGTAAATTTACCTGTGATGGCTAATGGATATGAATTCGCCAAATATTTTAATGAAGGTTGCATAAATGCAGGACAAACGCCTCAATATTCAGAATCTCAGTTAGCTATTTTAGAACAATATGTTCAAAATCCTGCAGGAATTAATTGTTGGCCGGTAATAGAAGATAATTATAGCATGACAACTTTATATGAAAATAATTCTCGAGGTGTGGGCAGTACTGATTGGTTTAAATTTCATTATAAAGAGTTTGCTTTCAAACAAAATCATAATCTTAGTTTGAGTGGCGGTGATAAAACCTCTCAATATTATGTTTCAGGGGGATATTATGGGGAAGAAGGATTATTGGAGCATGCAGATATCAATTATCGAAGATTTAATTTTAATGCTAATCTTAGTTCAGAGCTGACTGATTGGTTAAAATTCAAAATAAATTCAAAGTATTCTTTATCAAATCATCGAAGCCCTTTTGGAGATGGTGCTTTAAATGAAGGCATGTTTTATCATGGCCTTGCAAGATTTAGACCCACTGTTTCGCCATATGATTTAAATGGGAATTTTTCAGAATTATCTCAGGTACCTTATTTAAGGTCTGGAACTTATGCTAAAACGAATAATTCTAATTCTGTTATCATGGGAGGATTTGAATTAACTCCTCTGAAAAATTGGAATATTTTTATTGATTATACTTATAAAAAAGGAACTACTGATTATATGGCCTTTGCCACTCCTGCTACTTTTATAGCCATTGACGGAACTACTTATATTCAAAATACACGTACAGAATTGGGAATTCCTGATAATGGCTCTTTTACGCGATCGATGGCTGCAAGTCAATATCAGTCTATTAATTTTTACACGAATTATAATTTTTCGTTGGACGAAAAGCATAATTTTAATTTAATGGTGGGATACCAAGAGGAAGATAATACATATAAATATTTATATTCAAAAGTTTTTGATATTATTAGCAAAACTAATCCAGGCATTAATTTGGCAACAGGTGATAAAAATATTTCAGAAACAAGGAATGGATGGGCTACGAGAGGTTTTTTTGGACGTCTTAATTATGACTTCAAAGGTAAATATTTATGTGAGTTAAATGGACGTTATGATGGTTCTTCTCGTTTTATAGGGAAGAGTCGGTGGGGTTGGTTCCCTTCTGTTTCAGTTGGATGGAACATTGCTCATGAAGATTTTATGCAGTCAATGAATCATATTTTAAATACTTTTAAAATCAGAGCTTCTTATGGTCATTTAGGTAATCAAAGTGGCGCTGCTCTTTACACATTTGCCCAAACGATGAATATTTCTACCAAAGGGACTTGGTATTTTCCCAATGGTCGGGATATGATTATCTGGGGTCCTGGAACTTTTGATCCAAATGTTACATGGGAAAAAGTAGAAAGTTCGAATCTTGGTGTAGATTATGGATTATTCAATAATCGATTAACAGGGAGTTTTGATGTTTTTCGAAGAAAAACTAAAGATATGTTAGGACCAAGTGAAGATGTTGCAGATATGTTTGGAGCAAACCCACCAAATACCAACAATGCAGTAATGCAAAGTAAGGGATGGGAATTTACAGTTAATTATAGAGGTAAAATTGGTAATAAGATTGATTACTCAGTTGGCGGAATGATTTTTGATGCCCAATCTAAAGTATTAGAATATAGTAATCCTACTTTTACAAATCCTTCAGGAAATTGGTACAAAGGTAAGAAGGTCGGAGAAATATGGGGATATAAAGTTTCCGGAATTATACAAACGCAAGATGAGGCCAATGAATATAATAGAGTGATCAACACCTCATATTTAACAGGAATAGCGTTCACGCCAGGCGATTTGAAATTTATAGATTTAAATGATGACAAAAAGATCAATAAAGGAGAAAATACGCTAGGTGATATGGGTGATATGACAATTATAGGTAACGCTACACCTCGATATCAGTATTCTTTAAACGGATCAATTAGTTATAAAGGATTGACATTAAGCGTTCTCTTTCAAGGAGTTGGAAAGAGGGATTATAATCCGGCTGGGTCTAATTATTTTTCAGGAGCATCTTCATATGCACAGACAACCGTATTTAAAGAACATTTGGATTATTGGAGAGAAGATAATCATGATGCATATTATACAAAGCCTTATATTACAGGGGCAGGGAGCATCAATAGCTTTATTGCAAAAACTACAGGCAATACAACAGATTATTATTTGCAGGATGCTTCTTATTTACGATTAAAAAATTTAACGGTAAGTTATGATTTGCCAAAGGTTGTAACCGATAAAATTAAATTGTCAAAGGCTTCTGTATTTTTTTCGGGAGAGAATTTGTTTACCATTACCAATATGATTGGATTTTTTGATCCTGAATTAGTGTTTGTATCTTCTGATGGTGGTAAAAATTATCCACTTAATAAAGTTTATTCTGTTGGTTTAATACTTAATTTATAGGAATTATGAAAAAAAGATATTTTAAAATTATAAGTTCGTTGCTTTTGCTTTTCTCTTTTTTTTTACATGGTTGCTTTGACCTCGATAAATATCCCGAAGGACAACTTTCGACGGTAAATGCTTTGAGTAGTACTTCTGAAATGGAAAAATATTTAAATCAATTTTATGAATCAGGAGTAAAAATTCAACCATATGGTTTAGCAACTTCCACAGGGATAGCTTACGGTGATCAACAAAGCGATAATATGGTAAATTCTGCACCCAATACACGGTTAGCCGGCTTAATTGCTTTAAGTGATGCCTCAAAATTAAATAATTATAATTATATACGAAATTTGAATTTCATGATCGAAAATATAAATAATAATAAAGAAGAAGGTCCTGAAAAAAAACAATGTATAGGAGAGGCGTATTATTTTCGTGCTTGGTATTATTTCCAAATGATTAAAGGTTATGGCGATATAACGTGGGTGAATAAAGTATTATCAATTGATGAGGTTAAATCTCCAAGAGATTCTCGTTTAGTTGTTGTGGATAGCATTTTACATGATTTAGATATTGCAATATTAAATTTAAAAGAAGAAAATTCTAGTGCAACTATGAGAGTCCATCGAGATGTTGCAAGAGCATTAAAAGCAGAAGTTGCATTATTTGAAGGAACATGGCAAAAATACCATAGAGCAAAAAATGATCCTTTTTTTAGTAAAGATGTTACAGATGCAAAGATTAAAAATTATTTAGAGCAAGCCAGAGATGCTGCTAAAGCTATTATTGATAGAGGTGTTTGGTCAATTAGTCAGGTAGGAGATAAACCGTATCAAGATCTTTTCATAATGCTAGATTTATCAAACAACCCGGAAATTTTGTTTTGGAAAAAATATAACGCTGCAGATAATATAGGTCATAGCGTTACGCGTTATATCAATGAAGGGGGTGGGCAAACGGGCATTTCTCAGTCATTAGTTGATGATTATTTGACGAAAGATGGAAATATTTATTCAAAAGAACAAAGAGAAAAAGATCAAAAAATTTATGGTAAAGAATTAAGTCCTCAAATTCGAGATCCACGTCTATCTCAAACAGTTTGTACTCCGGGTACTCAAATGAAACCTGATGGGACTCAATATCAATATCCACCTCTTCATGTGACTACTTATCATCAAAATACAACAGGTTATTCAATGTTAAAGTTTAATGAGTATAATACTTCTTATCTTCCGACTGTTACAGGTGAAGGTAAATCGCAGGCACCTGCAATTCAATATAGGTATGCTGAAATTTTATTAATTTATGCTGAGGCTTTAGCAGAATTAGATGGACCAGGGAATGCTGATGAAATAAAACGGGCACTTAAACCATTGCGAGATCGTGTTGGAATGCCAGGTGTTGATTTTGATAGAGAATATAATACTGATCCAACTTATCCGTTTCATAATTTAGATAAATATATTCAAGCTGTTCGTAGAGAAAGGAGAATTGAACTCGCATGTGAAGGACATCGTTTTGATGATATTTTGAGATGGGCCGCAGCAGATGATTTAATTGCAGCAAAAAGACCGTTAGGAGCGCTGTTTTTGAATAGTTCTTTACAACAAGAAAATGTTTCAGGGGGATATTATAGCGGGGCTTTAGTTGTGGGGAAAAATATACAAATAAATGAAGAAGGGTATATTGATCCTTATAAACTACAATTACCTAATGGCTTTGGATTTAAGATAGATAGAGACTATTTGCTTCCTATACAGCAAAGAATGTTGAGTTTAACTGAAGGATTGTGGAAACAAAATCCCGGTTGGTAATATATGAAAAATATCTAATATATAGAAAAATGAAAAAAATAATTACTTTCGTCATACTTTTTTTGGGAGTTTTATGTTCATGTGAAGAGGATCATGGGGCATATTATCCTGTTCCAACTGAATTTACGATATCTCCTACTAGTTTTACTATAAATCCAGACGGTGGCGACATTGAAATAACAATCCATGGAGGAAATTTAGGTTGGTGGATTGCAACGAGTGATTCATGGGTAAGTGTAACGAAAAAATATGGGTCAGGTAATGCAACTATAAAAATATCAGTTGCAAAAAATTTAACAGGAGAGCCTCGACAAACGACCGTAGTAGTGAATCCTACTTTTAATCAACCATCTGTAAGTGTTATTATTACTCAAACAGCATAACATTTTTTTAACGTTAGCAGATTATATAATAGATTTTTGATTAAAAAAATTATTACTATATGGAAACAATCGGATTAAAGCTTTTTTGTCCTTTTTTAGGTCTGGCAGCATT
>CAYUIY010000088.1:0-6768 GCA_964444915.1 uncultured Dysgonomonadaceae bacterium | reverse complement strand
TAAAGCACGATGATTATTTCAGACTTAATTATATAATACCTGCTTTAGAATCAGGATGTATTGAAATGACATTCCCTGATAATCCAAATCATCCGAACCAAAAATACCGCCTCACGGCAAAAGGCAAGGCATTGCAGCAACAGTTAAAAATGAAAAAAGAATGAACAGGCCACAAAAGCACAAAAATTTCAAATCCCACAAAATTTTAGTGCTATTTTGTGTTTTAGTGGCAAAAAAGGAAAAATAATATGAGCAAAATTGAAATTAAAAAAACCGAACTCGTCTGGCGGGGAAAATACGATGATGAAGGTAAACTAGTCCCCGTAGAAAAACCCGGCCCTTTCCCTTTTCAGATAGTGGAAAGTATTAACGAACCACGCGTTGAAAAAGGAGATGAAGTACCAAAGCAAACCACTCTTTTTGATACCTGGAAAGGTGATGAAGGCAACACCTTTGAGGATGGCTGGAAAAACAAACTCATCTGGGGCGACAACAAGTTTGTGATGAGCTCCCTGCTCGAAAAATTTGCCGGGAAAATTGACCTTATTTACATTGACCCACCTTTTGCTACAGGGGCAGATTTTACCTTAGATATTGAAGTAGGAGAAAATGGTAAAGAAATCCGTAAAGAACGTTCAATCATAGAAGATAAAGCGTATCGTGACACTTGGGGCCAAGGAATTGATTCATTTCTTCAAATGATTTATGACCGTATGTGTTTGATGAAAGATTTGTTATCAGAGAATGGCTCTATTTATATCCACTTAGATTCTGGTACTGCTTCACACATCAGAGTAATCATGGATGAAATATTTGGGCCATTAAATTTTCAACGAGAAATAATATGGCGAATAGGTTGGATTTCAGGTTATAAATCAAAAGCAAAAAACTGGATTCGAAATCATGACTCAATTCTTTATTATGTGAAAAATCCAGATGATTTCACATTCAATAAAGAGTATATACCTTATTCTTCTGATTATGTAAGGCGAGATGGGAGTAAGCCAACTGGTGAAGGTTACCCGATTGAAGATACCTGGAATTGTAATGCAATGGATTCTATGGATTCAATTCAAATTATGAGCTTTAATACTGAAAAAACTGGTTATGCGACGCAAAAAAATGAAAACCTTCTTTCAAGGATTATTAAAGCCAGTAGCAATGAAGGAGATTTAGTTGCCGATTTCTTTTGTGGTAGCGGCACTACCTGTGCAGTTGCCGAAAAATTAGGCCGCAGATGGATTGGTGTTGATTTAGGAAGATATGCAATACATACAACAAGAAAAAGACTGTTAGAGATAGAAAATAGTAAAAGTCTTACCGAAGAAGGTAAAAGGTATGGAAAAAAAGCTCGACCTTTTGAAATATTAAACCTTGGTAAATATGAAAGGCAATTTTGGTCAGTAAAGGCATTCGGCCGTAAAGATGAAAAACAGGCATTGTATGAATACCTAGCATTTATTCTCAAACTATACGGAGCCGAGCCCATTGCCGGTTCATCACACATACATGGCAAAAAGGGCAATGCTTTAGTGTATATTGGTGCGGTAGATGCGCCCGTAACCATTCAGGAAGTTACCGATGCCCTGAAAGATACTAAAGACATGGGTCAAAAAGAACTGCACGTGCTGGGCTGGGAATGGGAGATGGGCCTCAACGATGCCATACAGGAAGTGGCTAAACAAATGGGCGTGCGGCTAAAGCTCCGCATCATCCCCATGGATGCCATTGATCCGCAGGCTACCGGCAAAGGCGATGTGAAGTTCTTTGAACTGGCCTATTTCAAAACTAACATTGAAACCACAGGATTAAAAGTAAAGGTAAAGCTGGAAGATTTTGTCATTCCGCATACCGATTTAATCCCGCCCGATGTTAAAGAAAGCATCAAGAAATGGAGCGATTGGATAGATTACTGGGCGGTGGATTTTGAATTTCAAAACGACACCTTCAACAACGGCTGGACCAGTTATCGCACCAAAAAGGAACGAAAACTGCGGCTGGTTGCCGACTATGAGTATCCGAAAGCGGGCACTTACAAAATCTTTGTGAAAATCATTGATATTTTCGGAATAGACACATCTCAAGTTTATGAAATAAAAGTGAAATAGCCATGCCACAATCCATAGTTCAATACGATAAAACCCTTCCCTACATTGAAGACCGCAATCCGTGGGAAGTGCCAGTAAGTTATCTGAAAAAGAAAACTACCAATGAATATGAATTGGTACCCGGTCGCAGACCAAGCAAAATGCTTCTGGTAAACAAGCTGCGTTCGGAAGTTGACAAATGGAGAAATGATGGCTATCCCGGAGCTACAGCCACTTCTCAGGAACTTCTGGCGTTTTGGTTCGACCAGTCGCACCCGCCTGTTTTTGGCAACGAACCGTTCCATTTCTATTTTTGCCAGCGTGAAGCCATAGAAACCATCATTTATCTTTATGAAATAAAGAAATTCACAGATGTAATCCCACTTATTCAGGAGTATCACGAAAAGTTTAGCGGAACCCTTTTTGCTTCTACCATTGAATTCAGCGAAGATTTGGAAGGCAGACGAAAAGTAAAAAGATATTTCCCCGAAAAAGACCAGGAGGGTGAACAGGAATTACCCGAAAAAGAACTGTTACGGTATGCAGTTAAAATGGCAACAGGTTCCGGTAAAACCTTCGTGATGGCTTTTGTAGTTGTCTGGAGTTATTTCAACCGCTTAAGAGAAAAAGACAGGCGGTATGCCAACAACTTTTTACTGGTTGCCCCCAATGTGATTGTTTACGAAAGATTGGCCAAAGATTTTGCAAATGGAAAGGTTTTTCTTGAATTTCCGTTCATACCTGATGCATGGAAATCGCAATGGAAGTTGAATATCAAATTAAGAGGAGATGAAAGTCCGCTTTCTGCCGAGAACAATTTCATTCTTAACAACATCCACCAGCTTTACGAAAGCCGCACAAAAGAGTTTAATCCAAATACCATTATCGAAGCCATTCTGGGCCCCAAACCACAAAGCGATCCTGGCAAATCACCACAAACATTACTCGAAAGGATTAAGGAACTGGACAATCTTCTGGTAATGAATGACGAGGCCCACCACGTGCATGATGATGAATTAAAATGGAATGAAAGTTTGCTTGCCATTCACAGGCATATTCCAGGCGGTTTAAAGATGTGGGTTGATTTTTCTGCAACTCCAAAAACTCCTGAAAACACTTATTACCCCTGGATTATTTGTGATTATCCATTGGCTCAGGCAGTGGAAGACCGCATTGTGAAAGTTCCCTTAATTGTTCACTCCGTAAATAAGAAAGACCCGGAAAAAATCACTAAGGACAATGTGGTTCAGAAATATGGCGACTGGATTTCAGCTTCCCTTGCCCGTTGGAAAGAACACAACGAAGCATACAAAGGAGTGAATAAAAAGCCGGTGCTTTTTATTATGGCTGAAAAAAACATTTTTGCCGATAAGATTGCAGAATCAATATCCAGACGAGGAGCAACCTACGGAATTGAAAAAGATGAAATCATGGTTATTCACACCGATAGCTCAGGTGATGTAAGAAAGAGTGATTTGGAAAGTTTACGGGAAGAAGCCCGGGATGTGGATAATCCAAAAAACAAAATCAAAGTAATTGTTAGTGTCCTTATGCTTCGGGAAGGCTGGGATGTTCAGAATGTAACAATTGTTTTGGGCTTGCGTGCATTTGATTCTGCCATACTGCCTGAGCAAGCGATAGGCAGAGGTTTGCGTTTGATGAGAGATATAAGCCCGGACCGTACTCAAACACTTGAGGTAATTGGCAATGAGAATTTCGAGAAAATTGTAAAACAGTTGGAGCTCGAAGGAGTCGGAATCAACACCACTAAAACACCGCCACCACTTCCAGTGACCATTGCACCAGAGAAAAAGAGATTACTTTATGATATCGAGATTCCGGCTACTGACTTTTCATATAGTAGAACATATAAAAACCTTAGTGGCATTGATAGCAAGAAATTTCCATCACTGTTTTCATCTTCAAAACTCAGTGAAGACCGAAAAACACTTTTAAAAATGGAAGTGATGAACCTTGGTGTTGAAGTGCATCAGACAGCCATTGAATCTGAGTTTCTTGAATTAGGCAGGGACCTTACCTCTTACATTGTTACTCAGGTTATGAAGAAAGCCGGATTAACCGACTGTTTTCAGTTGGTTTACCCGGTTTGTGAAGATTACATTCTGAACAAATGTTTTGAAGTTAAAATTGATGATATCGAAAAAGAAGAGTTAAGGAAGGTTTTACGGGAGCTCACCATTCAAGAAGCAATTATTGAACTATTGGCAAAAGAAATCGGTAAAGCCACAGTTGAGAAAAAACAGATAAAAGTCAAAGGGAAAAGCATCAAACTATCAGATACCCCAAAATTTACCTGGAGGCGTGGTCACATACGGCTGAAGAAAACAGTGTTTAATTTTGTTGCAACCTACAACCCGTTTGAAGCCGAATTTGCAGAATTTCTTGATAATGCAACGGACATAGAAGCATTTGCTGCATTAGCAGACATTTTCAGAATTGACTATCTTTCAAATTCCGGAGCAATCCGCTACTACTTTCCGGATTTTGTAGCAGTTCAATTAGTCGGAAAGAAAAAGGTGTTCTGGATTTTAGAAACCAAAGGACGTGAGTATCCCGATCTTGACAACAAGAACAAAGCGATAGAACGCTGGTGCAAAGCAGTATCAGAACAGACTGGTTTTGAATGGAAATACTTGTTGGTTAAACAAGCAATCTTCAATGTGGATAAAAAGACAACGAAAACATTAAAGCAGTTAGTAGATAAAATTAATAGTCAGACAAAAATTGAATAAGCCAACACATTTGTAAGCACATTGCCAAAGCCCCAAGAGCCAACGCTCCAACCAAAGCTTTGTCAAAGAGCTTGCAAAGCCAGCCCAAGAGAAGAATTTCAAAATTTTTCTCCCACGCTAAAAGAAAACGAATTGACAAGTTTAATATGTTGCAATTTGACAGACAGACAATTAATGACAAGAACCTCCAGTGCATAACAAGCGGTATAAAACATTGGGGTTTAGGTGGTTATTCGAGCGTTCTGCCCCGCATCAAGTTCGTTGTAACTCGCCAGGAAAGTAGCCCGCAATCCCCAACGTTTCATACACGTCACCGTTATCGGCAAGTGTAAAAAACGACACAGCTGACAATTTGCTACATAAAGACAGAAAAAAGAAAAAACGATAAAATGAACAGCCCACGCACAAAACAACACATTTGCAAACCGATAGGAACTGCTTATATTGTCCTTATTTTCCGGTAAACGTATTTTTCAATTTCATTTTCATTTAATTCGTCAGGTTGATCAAACCGCTTTTCTGCCACTTGAAGGAAACTCCTCACCGAAAATGCTGCATTCTTATTTACCGTTTACACTTGGGCGCAAAAGTTCAAAAACTACGAAATATACACACACGTATCACAAAAAAGTTTGCAGAAAATTAGAAGCCCATTTTGATAAATTGTAAAAAGTTTATAAATTTGGTTTATCAAATGAAAAGTTTTTGTATTTTTGAATCGAAAGATAAAATGCAACATAATAGCGTCTATCCATCCAAATTTGGAAATAAGGCGCTATGAAGTAGCGTGTATAAACGAGTTATGTGCAAGCATTGTGAGACATTTCTTGAAATAATTTCAATGGTAGGATTAAATGATTGATATAAATTTTAATTTTTTCTCCGATGCAAAGGGCGGTGATCCTGATAGCACCAGCCCAACTCTCCGTAAATATCATAAAATTTTATGGAGTAAACCTTTGCCAAATGGAAAACCATTTAATTTGACTGACAACAAAAAAGGAGTTTATTTATATCATACTTCTGAACTTGGAGAATTCTTTTTAGGAAGTGATGCTATTACCCATTCATATAAAAATCATAAACGTAAACATTGGTTAACAATACAAATACAAGACGAAGTAAACGACCTTTTTGACACCGGTTCAACTATAGGAGCATATATTCTATTTCCAAACAACAGAGTTGACGGAAAACATACAATAAATCAAGCACATGGAGTAAACAGCTTAATTGATGATAGATTTGACTTGACTTTGGAGTGTATTAGGCTGTTCTACCTGGGACAGGAAAGTCCGCTTTACGACACATTCTTGAGATATAAAAACTTTTTCGACTTGTTTGAGGATTTTACAGGTTATATAAAATTTTTCTTGCTTGAAGATCTTGTTGATGAACACCAGAAAATAAAATTTTATTTGCCTTTTGATAACTTCAAAACAAAACCAACATTTGTTGAAATTGACGAATATTTAATATATAAAAAAGGAGTAATGGACTTTATTAAGGCAAGAAACAAGAGAATAGAAGACTATGTAACACACAATGCCAGCACATAACAGCGAGTACCCGGCTACGCTCCGCTCCGCCCAAATTGGCTCCCGTTGGTCGCCAACTTCGGGTACTCGCGGAACGTTAGCGGTAATAATAACGACACACAAACAACGATTGCGACAGGTTATACTTTCGAAGCGTAGGTTGTAATCCATTAACTTCTACTTCTTGAATGATCTGGAGCTTCTGATCTTTGCTCCATTGACGCCTTTCTCTTGTCATAGTTTTTACAAAAAAAAAAGTGTCAAACTGAATTGCCAAATTTATTTCATATTATTTGGGGGTTAGTACAACAGCCAGTTGCACAATTACCTATCCGTGTTTATTTCGTATATGCTCATTTCTGAGCGGTTTCGGGTGCTGTGATAGCAAAA
>CAYUIY010000087.1:4052-7056 GCA_964444915.1 uncultured Dysgonomonadaceae bacterium | reverse complement strand
ATCGATTTTTATGTATGAGTCCACTTTAAAAATCGGCATTTATTCCATTGGACGATAAATTTTTGGTGTTGGAAAATTCAAATAAATGCTATATATTCGCAACGCGCCGGGTGTATCACAGGTTTGTGGAGCCTGACGTTCCGGCCATTATTCCGATGATAGTCTTTTTTTATGCCCATGAATATTAAATAAGATTAGATTTTAGTAGCTTTGCTTTTCGAAAATATTAATTATGTCCACCTTTCAATCCATTCTCAATCAATTCCGCAAAGAATCGTTTTCACAAAAAGATAAAGGCGAACGTTTCGAACGCCTGATGCAGTTGTATTTACTCACCGAACCCTATTATGCCAATCTGTTTACAAAAGTTTGGCTTTGGAACGAATTTCCTTTCAGAGAAGATTTGGGCGGCAACGATACCGGAATCGATTTGGTGGCAAAAACCACACATGGGGCTTATTGGGCAATTCAATGCAAATGCTATCAGGAAAATGCCGTCATCAACAAACCTGCGGTGGACAGTTTCCTGACTACAGCCGGTCGTTCGTTTGTGGACGACAGCGGGCAAACAAAAAAATTTGAACACTGTCTTTGGATTTCTACTACCAACCATTGGGGAAGCAATGCCGAAGAAGCCATTCGTAATCACACGCCGGCCGTTTCGCGCATCTCGCTCTTTCATTTGCAAAACAGCAGCGTGGACTGGGATAAACTGTTGCAGGGAATGTATGGCGAACAGGCGCGTAAACCCCGCAAAACCCCTTTTGAGCACCAGAAAAAAGCCATTGCCAACAGTTTGGAATATTTCAAGTTTCGTGATAGAGGGAAACTTATCATGGCATGCGGCACGGGCAAAACCTTTACTTCGCTCAAAATTGCCGAACAGCAAACCAATGGGCGGGGATTAGTCTTGTTTTTAGTTCCCTCCATTGCATTACTTGGCCAGACACTTGACGAATGGACCAACGAAGCGGCACAACCCATCAATGCCATTTGCATTTGTTCGGATGCCGAAGTGAGCAAAAAGAAAGTACAAAACGAAGATACCGATACATTTAGCGTAGTGGATCTGGCATTGCCTGCCTCCACCGATGTGCCCTCTATTATGAAACAGTTCCGCGAAGCGCTAGACAGCGAAGGGATGACGGTGGTTTTTTCTACCTACCAGTCCATAGAAGTCATTTCGAATACTCAAAAGGAATATCAAAAAGTGTATGGAAATGAATCGGGTATTTTCGACCTGATTATTTGCGACGAAGCACACCGCACCACCGGTGTTACCCTTTCCGATGAAGATGAATCGGCTTTTGTGAAAGTACATGATAACAACTTTATTCAAGGCCGCAAACGAATGTATATGACGGCAACGCCTCGTCTGTACAGTGACGATACCAAGAAAAAGGCTGTTGATTTGGATGCCGTCCTTTGTTCGATGGACGATGTGAAACTGTATGGTGACGAAATGTACCACATTGGTTTTGGTGAAGCCGTTGAGAAGGGGTTGCTTTCCGACTACAAAGTCCTGATACTTACCGTAAACGAAAACGATATGCCGGTTGCGGTGCAGGAAATGGTATCCAACAATCCGACCGAAGTTCCGGCAAATGATGTCAACAAACTTATCGGCTGTGTCAATGCTCTAAGCAAGGAAATTGTTGGCGACAATTCACTGGTCAAAAGCAGCGATCCCGAACCCATGCACACAGCTGTTGCTTTCTGCCAGAATATCAGAATTTCGAAACAGATTACGGCCACTTTCAACCAAATGGGCGATATCTATTACAAGAATCTGAGCGACGAAGCCCGCAGCCGAATGGTGATGATAGAAAGTGAACATATCGACGGCACAATGCCCGCCACCGAACGTTACCAAAAGCTCTCGTGGCTCAAAAGTGTGGAACGCGGGACGCAAAACTGCCGCATTCTCACCAATGTTCGCTGTTTGAGTGAAGGTGTGGATGTTCCCTCGCTCGATGCCGTCATTTTTCTTTCGCCCCGAAATTCGCAGGTGGATGTTGTGCAATCTGTCGGTCGTGTGATGCGACGTGCTCCGGACAAAAAATATGGTTATATCATTATTCCCGTCGTTATTCCCAGCGATGCCGATACAAAAAAAGCCCTCGACAACAACAAGGAATATGCAGTCGTTTGGACGGTACTCAATGCTTTGCGCGCACACGACGACCGCTTCAATGCCACTGTCAATAAAATAGAACTCAATCGCAACAAGCCGCAAAACATTCTGGTGGGAGCTCCCTCTTATGGCAGCGACGACGATGTGATTGATTTTAGGTCTGATGCCTTTTCAGACGTCGAATTGGAGCTATCACTCAAGTTCGAAGAAATGCAGGCACTTCTCTATGCCAAAATGGTGGAAAAAGTGGGCGACCGTCGCTATTGGGAACAATGGGCGAAGGATATTGCCGAAATTGCCGAACGACACATTCAACGAATTACCGAATTGGTTGCCTCCGAAAAAAAGCACCGAAAAGCTTTCGACAGCTTTCTCAAAGGTCTCCACAAAAATATCAATCCTTCCGTTTCCGAAGCCGAAGCCATCGAAATGCTTGCCCAGCATATCATCACCCAGCCGGTGTTCGAAGCACTTTTCGAAAATTATTCCTTCGTTCGCAACAATCCTATTTCGCAATCCATGCAACAAGTCCTCTCGCTGCTCGAAGAGGAAAATACCGAACAGAAAAACGAAACGTTGCAAAAATTTTACGACAGTGTCAAAATGCGTGCTTCCGAAATTGATAATGCCGAAGCCAAGCAGAAAATCATTGTCGAACTTTATGATAAATTTTTTAAGACAGCTTTCCCCAAACTTGTTGGACGTTTGGGAATTGTCTATACACCCGTGGAAGTGGTCGATTTCATTATTCGCTCCGTCAACGATGTGCTCCATAAAGAATTCGGCCGCTCGCTTGCCGATGAAAACATTCATATTCTCGACCCTTTTACCGGCACGGGTACTTTCATTACCCGCCTGTTGCAAAGTGGC
>CAYUIY010000087.1:0-3952 GCA_964444915.1 uncultured Dysgonomonadaceae bacterium | reverse complement strand
TTCCGTTGGGCAAGCGACCGCCTCGACCCCATACACGGCGGCGTGATTTGCTTCGTGAGCAACGGGGCATGGATCGACGGCAACAGCACCGATGGCTTCCGAAAGTCCATTGAAACGGAATTTTCTTCCATTTATGTGTTTAATCTGCGGGGAAATCAACGTACAAGCGGGGAATTATCTCGCAAGGAAGGAGGTAAAATCTTCGGGTCGGGCAGTCGCACACCCATTGCCATTACCTTGCTGGTGAAAAAGCCCGCCCATACCGGCAAAGCCGATATCTACTACTACGAAGTGGACGATTACCTTTCGCGCGAGGAGAAACTCTCGCTTGTCAAAAAGTTGGGCAGTGTAGGCAATCCCCAAATGCCGTGGCAAAAATTGCACCCCAACGAACACGGCGACTGGATCAACCACCGCAACGATCGCTTTTTGGAATTTATTCCCCTCGCTCCCGACAAAAAATTCGACGGAAAGACAAAAACGTTTTTTACTACGTACGCAATTGGTATTGCAACAAACAGAGATGCTTGGGTTTATAACTTCTCTAAACGCAAGATTACTGAAAATATGAAACGGATGATTCGTTTCTATAACGAACAAACGCAAGCTTATCAGGATGCCAAGCGTGAAAATCCGAATTTAGAAGTGAAAGATTTTATCGAAACCGACAAAAAGAAAATAGCTTGGACACGGGCATTAAGAAATGATGTACAAAAGGGGTTGGCTCTATCGTTGCAAAACGATTATCGAATATGTTCCTATCGACCTTTTACCAAACAATATCTATATTTTGACGAATCTTTTATCGAGAGTCCAGGTCTAAGTCGAAAACTTTTTCCACTGCCTTCAACAAAAAATTTAATAATTTGCATTTCAGGAATTGGGCAGCAAAAGCCTTTTTCAGTTTTAATATCAAATAATATATCTGATCTACAGATTGTTGATAAAAATCAATGTTTTCCTCTTTATTGGTACGAAGAACGTCAGCAAAACAATCCCACGCTGTTTGATGCTCTGTCCGAACCGGATGAGAACAGGTACACGCGTCGCGACGGCATCAGCGATTTCATTCTTCAGCGGGCACGCAGTCAGTATGGCAACATGACCCAAAAGGAAGACGTGTTCTACTATGTGTATGGCATGCTGCACAGCCATCAGTATCGGGAAACGTTTGCAGCCGATCTCAAAAAAATGCTGCCGCGTCTGCCGTTGGTGGAAAACAGTACCGATTTCTGGCGTTTTGCCAAAGCCGGCAGGCAACTGGCCGAGCTGCACCTCCATTACGAAAACTATCCCAAGCCCAACGGTGTTGTTGTTCATATCGATACCGGTGCAACAATCGATTACGAAGTAGTCAAAATGCGTTTTCCCCGCAAAGGCGAGCGGCATACCATTCTCTACAATCATCAGATTACTATCGAAAACATTCCCGCCGAAGCTTACGAATATGTGGTGAACGGCAAAAGTGCCATCGAATGGATAATGGAGCGCTACCAGGTTACTACCAACAAGGATAGCGGCATTGTGAACGATCCCAACGATTGGGCACGCGAGCAAGGCAATCCCAAATATATCCTTGACCTTTTGCTGAGCATTATCAACGTCAGCCTGCAAACAGTAGAAATAGTACGAAATCTGCCTGCCCTCGATTTGGGCGATTTGTCGTCGGAAAATCCATCGGTTGACAAGCGAAAAGTTATAACTACACCTGCCGCTCAACCAACGAAAGGTTCCATAAACAAAACAGTTAAAGAATATGTCATTCCTGCCGAATCACTCCCTCAAGTAGCAGAAGCCAAACAGAAAGAAGAACCGGACATAAAAATCGTAACGCTCATTATCAAAAAAGTCTATTTCGATGCCATTCTTTCGGGCACGAAAAAGGTGGAATACCGTCAACTGAAACAAACTACCCTCAACAAATACACATGGCTCAATCCCGAAGACGGTAAACGACATTTGAAAAAATACGATGCTGTGCGCTTCTACGTAGGCTACAGCAAAAATCGCGAAACTGCACTAATAGAAATTGTAAACACAGTTTATGACACAACCACCCAAACTGTCGAATTTCATTTGGGGAAAATATTAGAGAGGAAATAGTGTCTATTTTAAAAGAATTCTTATTGATAGTTTGACTATGAATATAATTGGTAACTATTTAGAAAAGGACAATTATTATGGCACCCTGGTGTTTGGTGCATACATCCAAGAAGTTGTTGAAATTTTCGAGAATACTTTACTTATTCCATTAGAATCCTTATACCATAATCATTTTATAGATTACATAAAAAATTTTGCTGCCAAATATAATTATAAAATAGGAGAACAAAATTTAGAAACGTTTAACAAAGATTATTCTGATAATATCCCTGTTTGCTATATCCTTTGCAAATCCGATATATCGAATTTAAATTTATCGACGATTGATGAAAAGTATGCAGATCAAATTAACAAAGCAAAATTATTTTTATCTCTAATCTCAGGACAAACTCCTATTGAGTTTTTTAGTATTGTAAAAATAAATGGGAAAATATGGTATAAGACCCAAGTAGTACAATATAATAAGGTTGCGAGATTATGGATAAATGAAAAAGAAAAAAAAGATTACATTAAAAATGCTGAAATCATTATTGAAAAATATAGTTTCTCTTTGGGTTTATTTCAAGATGCTCATAGGGAATCAAATCCGCTTTACAGAATTGCAAGATACTTTATGGTTTTAGAAAGTATAACCGGTAGCTCTGATCGATCTCGAGACCATATTAAAGCTTTTTTTGAAAAAAATAATTATTCTACAGAAGTCATCCACTACGATGCTAATAATAATTACACGCTTAAAATTGATGCAATTATGGTAGGAGGCATTATTAGAGCCAAGTTGTTTCATGGTGCGAGTCTGAAGTATAATTACTTCAAAAAAATCATTTCTAAAGAGGATTATGATTATATAATAAGATATCCTGAAAGTTTAAGCAAGGCTATGAGAGATTTATGTGAAGAAGCTTTCTTGATTAAAGCCAGAAAAAACGAAGCTTTTAGTAATGACCAATAACGTATGAGAAATTTAAAAAAGAGTCCACTTTAAAAAGTCGATGACTTTAATTTTGTTGTTTTTATTTTTTTTTGTTGATAAAACGCGCTTAAAATCCATTGTTATCAGACGAAAAAACAGTATATTGTATCCCGTAGCGGATTACAGGGAAGGCAATCCAAATACGATCTGGAAATGAAGGAGGAAGAACTGATTGTTACCCATATTGAGACAGGGGAGATAAATGGAGGATTGTCACCGAGGGTAAGAGCAAGTACCGCTATTTTACCGACGAACAGATAGCAACAGCCGAACTAAGGCGCAAACTGGCAGCCATTCCTATTGTTTACTTTCGCCCGATGTTTATGGATAAATCATGTCCGTCTTAGAAATTATCTGATAACAACAGGTCAAAGAGCGCATGAAAATGGTTTGATGACCAATTTTCGCTATATAAAGATCTCCATTTTGGAGAAACTTTTCTTCTTTATTGTTTTTTTTAAACTTAAAATTGCCACTTTTTAAAGTGGACTCATTTATAAAATAAGTTGTCGATGGTCGGGAATTTTTATATTTTTGCCTATCGACAACTTTCCTACTTCAAAAATGAAGTTTATTTTGTGTTATCGGGCTGATTTTCAGCCATATTTTCAGTCGTTTTCAACGGCTATTAATCGCACCAGAAGGAATTGAAATACCTTATCGTGCATGAATTTCTTCAACGCACGAAAACTATTAATCGCACCAGAAGGAATTGAAATATCGATACAATGCCAATAGCTCACCAGCCTTGTTAGACTATTAATCGCACCAGAAGGAATTGAAATATAATAATGCTATCAGGAACAATAGAGACATCGCCACTATTAATCGCACCAGAAGGAATTGAAATGCAAAATAGCTGTGATTAGTGCCGTT
>CAYUIY010000086.1:0-7409 GCA_964444915.1 uncultured Dysgonomonadaceae bacterium | reverse complement strand
ATTATAGCTTAGTTTTTTGATTTTTGTGTCTTAACCTATGGGTCCATTATAAAGCGGCAATGATTAAGTATTCGAACGACTATGCTGGTGAGATCAAAACTCGCAAAGAAATCTGTGATGAGCTATCAGCAAAATACGGATTCCCACGCAGCTCTATACTTCCAGCTGATTATGAAATTAGCCTTTCAAATCACCTTCCAAAGTTGTTCAGACGTATTGGTCATGGTACATATGAATGCTTGGGTTATAGTGATGGACATGAGACTAACTATCGCAATCTGAGCACGAGGAATTACACTCTCAATGCAATGGATCAGGAAAGGATTAAATATATCATCGCCACCAAATTTAGGAACGGCTACAGAATCACATCAAGTATAGACTTTGAGCGGTTAAAAAACTACTATACCGACGAATACAGTGAGAACTTTAATGTTGACGCTGAAGGGCTTGACGCCTTTGTTAAATCCGTTGCTGTGATTTTCGATGATCGGGCGTATGTTTATGATGAAGAGATTATCGTGAATGTCCGAACCTTTTTGGAACAGATGGATTCACCATGCGTTTATATTGATACGTTCTTTGAGAAGTATTCAGGAGAACTCTATAACTTCGGCATATTCTCAGTTAATATGCTCAGAGCCTTTATTGAGAAGAATTATGCAGATATTTTTTGTAAGTGGGGCTATGTATATCTGCAGCCAGACGTATCGCCGTCTGATTTAATTCGTCAGGTATTTAACGAGCGAGAAACTTGGTCGTTCGATGAGCTGGTTGAGCGACTGCCATGTATAAAGCAGGATACTATTCGAGCCGCATTAAATGGTCCGGAATATTTCCGTATTGGAACAGGAGTTTACACACATATTGATAATTTAGACTTGCCCGATAGCGAAGGGGAAAAGATTGTCTCGTTTGTCAGAGAAAGACTTCAAAGCAAGGACTATGTAATTGCAAATGAACTTGATTTATCCTATTTTGAGGCCTTAAACCCCCACTGCCCATTCCCTGCGATTCGAGATGCTGTGTATAACAAATTTCTTGCTAACCAATACAGCAAAAGCGGACAAATTATCACTAGTATTGGGAAAAAACTACGTGTTCTTGATATATTGGAGCAATATTGCCGCGAAGCTGAAACTGCTTCTTTTGAGGAACTGAATTCCTTCGAGGCGACCTTTGATCCAGAAGGAAGGTCACATTCGGCTTGCCTGATTGCTGCTCACAATGTAATGGTACGCGTGTCTGAGGATTTGTTCGTAGCGGAAAGCAAGGTTAGTTTTGATGTAGAAAGAATTGATGAAGCTATCGCCCTTTATTGTCGGGATAACTTTATTCCGCTTAAAAGTGTGGCGGATTTCTCGCTGTTTCCATATGCTGGTTATCATTGGAATTTGTTTTTATTAGAAAGCTATGTTCGTAAATTTAGTCGTTTATTTAAGTATGATGTTCGGGCGGTTAACAGCGCTAATATCGGCGTAATTGTTCGCAAATCGTTTACATATGGAGATTACGATGATATTTTGTCTATCGCTTTGGCAAAGTCCTCGCTTTCCCTTAATGATAAAAAGGCGGTCGGGGATTACCTATTTGATAATGGATATATTGGATGGAGAAACCTCGGCAAGAACGAGAGTAAGATTCTTGCCAATGCTAAGAAACTAAGAGAAGGAGGTGCAGTCTGATGTACAACTACACCTATGACACAGAAACTGGTGGGCTGTTACTCAACACTTCACCGATGCAGTTCTCCAAAGAGCCGCGTCCGGTTTACTATAAAGAATTAGATCTTTTGGGATTTGATCAATATTGGACTTATGAAAAGCAGGATTCTCTGCCTTATATGTGGGCGGAAGCAAATAAATATTATTATTTTGGACGCTTGGTTGCACAAACGAAAGGCGGCAATCTGTATACTGCACCCGAAATTGAAATCAAAGAGGAACTAAGCGAGCCGCTTAAAACTGTTGATGTTGATAAGATGATTGAAAAAAACGCGGATTTTCTGCAGGTGTTGGAACAGGAAACTGTGAAGAAGATATATGATGTTTGGAAACGGTACAAAGGTAAACTAGACGTTTTCCATGTTGCCTTCTCCGGCGGCAAAGACAGTATCGTCCTGCTTGATTTAGTAAAGAAAGCTTTGCCTAAGGATGAGTTTGTCGTTGTTTTCGGTGACACACAGATGGAATTCCCCGACACCTACGATGTCGTGGATAAGGTAGAAGCTCAATGCCAAGCCGAAGGCATACGCTTTTATCGTGCCAAGAGTCATATGGAGGTTTTAGAAAGTTGGCGACAATTCGCACCCCCATCAAGAGTTCTACGCTGGTGTTGTAGTGTTCACAAAAGCACGCCGCAAGTGATAAAACTCAGAGAAGTATTAGGTAAGGCGGATTATAGCGGCCTTGCATTTGTTGGTGTTCGCGGTGCAGAAAGCGTTCGTCGCAGCGAATATGATTTTGAAAGTGACGGTATGAAACAAAAAGGTCAGCGTAGTGCTAATCCAATATTAGATTGGACGAGTCATGAGGTTTGGCTCTATATTTATGCAAATAATCTCATAATAAACCAAACCTATAAAAAGGGAAATTCTCGTGCTGGTTGTCTGTTGTGTCCTATGAGTCCAGGTAAAGCTGATTATTTACGTTACGCAAATTACAAACACCAGATTGACGATTATATATCTGTCATTATGGCTACAAGTAACCGTAGCATCTCTAAAAGGGATTGTATGTGTAACGGATCATGGATTGCACGCAAAAATGGAATAAGTATCGCTACAGATATTCAGTACAAAGAAAGAGTAGAAAATGGTAATTTAATAATTGAAGTCCACGAGCCGAAGACAGATTGGCAAGAGTGGATAAAAACGCTTGGGGATCTCCACAAATCAGATGATTTATACATTGTCGAAACCACAGAAGGGCAACTCATCTTTCGAGTTAATGAAAGGCAAAATGGATATACGGTAGTGCTTCCTTTTAATTACATAAAGTATTTGCCTGTCCTTGGAAAATACTTCAGACAAGTATTTAGAAAGTCAGCTTACTGTTTAGCTTGCAAAACCTGCGAAGCCAATTGTAAAAACAATTGTATCTCGTTTAAAAACGGGTTAAAAATAACAAATTGCATTCGGTGTAGAGAATGCCACACAATTCCTGTAGGTTGTTTGGCTTGTCAATCACTAAAAATGCCTCAAGGAGATGGAGAAATGAAAAGTATAAATACTTTTGGTACGCATGCACCTAAAACAGAATGGCTTATGGAATTTTTTGAACGAAAAGATGAATTTCTTGCTGATAATGGGTTGGGACCGGTTCAAAAACCTTTCTTCAGACGATTTCTGAGAGATGCGGGGCTGATCGCAGAAGGTAAAACATTGCCTTTGGCAGATAAACTTTCAAGTCTGGGATGGGATGGGTTGATTTCGTTAGGAATCATGCTTGCTAACCTAGCTTATAACCCTCAGTTTGAATGGTATATCAAGAATATTGAAATTGGGCGTTTTTACACCCGTAAGAACTTAGAAAATGTTATGCTCACAGCCGACATAACAGAAAGAAATGCTAAATCAGTTTTAAGTGACTTCAAACGTATTGTACAGACTCCATTTGGTATGACACTAAACTTTGGTTATGTGGATAGTGAAGAAAATTTTACACGAAACAAATGCTATATCGGGTCGCCCCTTGTAGTACTCTACTCTTTGTATAAGTTTGCTGAAGCTTGCGGCGACTACTACGAGTTTACAGTCAGCCGCTTATATAACTACAACATCGACTCAGATGGCATTAGCCCCACACAGATATTTGGCATTGAAGAAGATGAACTTAAAACTATTCTGCAAGGCTTGTCGGCTAGCCACCCGGATTTTATCAATGCCAAGTTCACACACGATTTAAATACTATTTCTCTGAATAGAAATAAAAAGTCAAGTGATGTATTAGAATTACTATAAGGAGATGAAAATATGGGGGCCACCGTTTACAAGGATTACTTCCAAATTGATGAGAATTATTTCCCTTGCGTTAACGAATCCGCCATCAATGCAGGATTGAGATGGGACGATTTCTACCCACACGCCACATTTATTGATCTACTTAGGAAAACCGAACGCATACTTTCACGGCATGAAAAACGTTCTCTGTGGATTTCAGGCGCTTATGGCACAGGAAAATCATATGCAGGTTTTGCTCTGAACAGTCTTTTAACAGCTCCACCCGAAGAAGTTGAAGCGTATTTTAATAAATATGAAGCACTCGCTCCGTATAAGACCGATCTTATGCAGAGGCTCATAGCGGCCAAAAAAGAGGGAACAATTCTGACTTGCTATCGCTATGCATCCGCCGCGATAAACAACACGAATGACTTGATTATTGTCATTCAGGAGTTAATTGCAAAAAGTGTGGCAAGTGCAGGGTTGGAATATAAAGGCGAAAACACACTAAAGCAAAGTATACTGAAATGGCTTGAAGATAGCCGTAATAAAACATTGTTTGCAGGCTATGTTGATAAAGAATATAAAGACTTGTTCGGTGGCTGGAGTGCTGACGAAATTATAGAAAAACTACAAAAATCTGATTCCTCGACAGACCTAGTAGGGAAAATCAATACTATGGCGAGTGAAATTGGTATTACTGCTTTGAAGATCGATATGGACGGGTTGATCGCTTACATAAAAGATATAATTTCAGGCAATAAGCTTAAGGCCCTTGTCTTTGTTTTAGACGAGTTCAGCGAGTTTTTCCAAAACAATCGTGGCAGACTGACTGATTTTCAAAAGTTGGTTGAAATCTGTGGTGAAGTGCCTTTTTATCTTATGGTTGTGGCACATCAGATGGGCAGCTACTTCCATGAAAAAGATACTGACGCAAAGAAAATCAAAGACCGCTTTCTGCCATGTGAAATCGCAATGCCTGATAATATTGCCTTTGACTTGATGAGGGATGCCTTAAAAATTAAACCGGAAGCGCAAGCTGATTGGGAAAATAAACTTGACGATCTGCAAGACTTTACGAAAAAATCCCGCAAGGCAGTCTCCGATTGCACAGGTATCAGTGAAGATGTTCTAAAGGGTGTGTTGCCTTTACACCCAATGTCCGCATTGCTCTTAAAGCATATCTCTTCTGCGTTTGAGTCCAACCAACGCAGCATGTTCGACTTTATCAAGAACGATGGAGACTACAAGGCTTTTCAGTGGTTCATTGACAATCACGGTCCATTAGATGGCACATCTGCTCTTTTGACTGTGGACATGTTGTGGGACTTTTTCTACGAAACCGGTAGAGATAATCTCGCTCTGCCAATTCGTAATATCCTTGACACTTACAAAAAGGCAGAACAGCATAAGCTTGTGTCCGAAGAACGCCAAGTTCTTAAGACTATTTTGATTATGCAGGCAGTTTCAACGCATTTGAATGATGCGATTCCATTGTTCATCGCCAATGAGCAGAATCTTTACTTATGCTTTGAAGGAACAGACTACGAGCATCAGGCTGCGGCTATTGCCGAGAAGCTTGTACGCGAGGAAGTTCTTTATAAAAAACCACTTGGGGGCAACAAATTCTGCTATGCAACAACTGTTATGGCAGGTGATGCTGCGGAACTTGACAAGAAGAAGAAAGACATTATTGAAAAGCTGCGGACGCAGGACTTGTGCATTGAGGATATGACGAGGGTATTTAACTTGACCGCTCCACTTAAAATGCGCTATGACCTGACCTTTGCGGCATATGACGATATCACTTTAAAGACAAATCGTTTAATTAACGAAGAAGATTCCACCGGTTTTCACGCAATTGTTGGTGTTGCAAAGGATGACAACGAAGCTATTCTTCTCCGTAAAATGATGCAAGATAAAATAGTAAACGTTGTGCCCGAAAACAAGAATATTATATTTATTGATACAACTCCAACGCCCTTTGGCACGGACAGCATTGAGCAATATGCTGAGTATATGGCGGGGAGTGAGATTCAGCGAGGAAAAGATAATGCCGCGGCTGATGACATGCTCCGCAAGGGCAAAATGGTTGCAGGAAGTTGGGGTAACAGAATCTATAATGGTCAGATTATTATTTATTCCAAGAGCAATCCACAAGGTGAACGATATAATAATTGGCAACAAGCACTTATCGGTTTGCGTGATTTGGTGAAAGCTAAGTATCCGCATGTTTTGGAGTATACTCCAGGTCTCTCTGAGGTAACTCTTCAAAGCGGGTCAAAGCAACAGTGGGTTGAAGCTGGTCTTGTTGAAAAGTCAGGCGGTCTTACGGCGTCCGCTGAAAAAATCGTAAGTGCAGCGCGTAAGGACGCTGAGTATTGGAATAGTGACCCATACAGTACACTCGGTATTATAAAAAATGCTCTCGATAAGAAAATAAAAGATGAACTTGAAACAAACTCAAAGATAGCTATAAAAGATATTCTCCAGTTTTTATGTGATGAGTTTGGTTTCGTGCCATCCAACCTTTATGCCTTTGTCACAGGATTTTTGCTGAAAGAATACGCTAATGAGACATATCGCCTGAGCGATGAAGCTAACAATGAAAAGATGAGCGTCGATAAAATGAAAGAAATTATCGATGAAGGCTATAAACAATTTTATGCACCCAGTTCCCGTTATAGGGATAAGTTTATTCGCATAATGTCTCATGAAGAGCAACTTTTCTGTGGCTTAATCAGCGATGTTTTTGATATTCCCGAAAACCAATGTGGTTCAGTCGAGGATACTATTAAACGTGTCAGAATCAAAGCTAAATCATTCGGACTTCCTTTTTGGGTACTGAAAGAAAGGGCAAGCGGTATCGAGGTTGACTTCATCACCGAATTCATAAAACTTTTGAACCCAGAACAAGGCACAAATACCTCAACTGTTAGTGGTAACATAGGTAAAATGGTAGAGAATGATGAGACTTTGGTTAGTAAACTGAAAAACCTCATTAAACCTGAAAATTTTGATTTGGCAATTATAAGTTATCTTACGTTTTTTGAGGATGGGAAACTTTTGGACCTTGCCAAGGAAATTCGTGTGACTGATGACAAAGTTGTAAGCGATATTAAGCGGCATTTCGGTGATGACTCAGAGGGACTTTGGCTTTGGAACAAGGAGACTGGTGAAGGACAAATTCGAAAGGTGATTAGAGAATATGAGTTTGTCAAGAAGAGTAATGAACTGCTTGTGATGGACAATCAGTCCGTTAATGAAGCTTTGTCTGCGTGGCGCGAAAAGTTAAAGTTTGTTAAGATTTCGCATGAGGCAGCAAAAGAAAAGCCGGAATATTCCTCATTTATACCTATGCTTTACAACGTGGCGAAGGGTTTCGGTGACAACATAATTAAAGATTTTTATGATGTCTTGGTACAACATGGCTACGACATTGTAGACTTTTTGAGCAGGGATAAAGAAG
>CAYUIY010000085.1:0-7455 GCA_964444915.1 uncultured Dysgonomonadaceae bacterium | reverse complement strand
AATCATCAAACTTATTTTTTAAACTTCAAATTGTCACTTTTTAAAGTGGACTCATAATTCATTATAATAACACGGCATACAATGAAACCTAATGAAATAGATTCGATAAAACACCAAAATAGAGAAAAAATCTTACCTTCAATACCCATGATTATGGTCGGAATGGGTACCTGCGGCATTGGCAATGGAGCAGAAAATGTTTTCGCGGAGTTACAAAAACAAATCGATAGCAAAAATATACCTTGCAAACTAAAACAAACAGGATGTTTCGGTTTTTGTGCTCAAGAACCTGTGGTTATGCTCTATCAGCCTCAAAAACCATTACTGGTTTACAGCCGGATAGAAGAAAGAGACGTCGCTCGGATAATAAACGGATTAGCAAAAGAAAAAATATATACCCGAAAAGTACTTTGTAGAATCGATACATGGGATTTTCTTACTTCTAAAATTGAATACGGAAAAGGTTACGAAAACATTCCCCTATGGGATGAAATTCCTTTTTTTAAAGGACAAAAAAAGATCGTCCTGCGTCATGCCGGATTAATCGATCCCGAATCAATACTCGACTACATTGCCGTTGGAGGCTACAAAGCACTTGCAAAGGCCCTGACCACCATGCAACCTGCCGATATTATTTCAGAAATTACGCAATCGAAACTGAGAGGACGCGGAGGAGCCGGCTTCCCTACCGGAAAAAAATGGTCAATCATGCACCAAGCTGAGGGCGATGAAAAATACATCATCTGCAATGCCGACGAAGGCGACCCCGGTGCTTATATGAACCGTAACGAAATAGAAAGCGATCCGCATGCCATAATCGAGGGGATGATTATCGGCGGCTATGCGATGGGAGCATCACACGGCATTGCTTATATAAGAGCAGAATACCCTTTGGCTGTAAAAAGATTCAAGTTAGCTATTGAAGAGGCAAAGGCCTATGGTCTTTTAGGCAACAATATTCTGGGATCGGGCTTTGATTTCGATCTCGAAATAGTCGAAGGTGCGGGAGCATTTGTTTGTGGTGAAGAAACAGCCTTAATTGCATCTATCGAAGGAAAGGCCGGACGCCCCGTTCCACGCCCACCTTATCCTGCCGAAAAAGGTTTGTACGGTAAACCCACTATAATCAACAATGTAGAAACGTGGTGCAACATCCCCGTCATTATAGAAAAAGGCAGCGAATGGTTTACTCAAACAGGAACCGAAAAAAGTACCGGCACCAAAGTATTTTCATTGGTAGGAAAAGTGAAAAATACAGGCTTGGTAGAACTACCTTTAGGCTCTACACTCGAAAAATTCATTTTTGAAATCGGTGAAGGAACAGGTACTACAAAAAGGGTGAAAGCCGTACAAACAGGTGGGCCTTCAGGTGGCTGCATTCCTCTCGAACATTTTAATACACCCGTCGATTACGAATCTTTATCCGATTTGGGAGCCATTATGGGATCAGGCGGTATGGTAGTGATGGATCAAGATAACTGCATGGTTGATGTAGCAAAATATTTTCTTGAATTCACCACAAATGAATCGTGCGGAAAATGTACTCCATGTCGTGAGGGGCTTGCTCAAACACTTGCTGTCCTGTCCAAAATAACCAATGGCGAAGGATCGGAACAAGATCTTGATACACTTACCTTGTTAAGCAAAACCATTCAAGACACTGCTATATGCGGTCTTGGACAAACAGCTCCAAATCCGGTCTATACCACTTTAAAGTATTTCAAAAACGAATATAAAGAGCATATTCACGAAAAGCGTTGCCATGCCGGAGAATGCGAATCGTTGTACATGGCTCTGTGTGAAAACAGCTGTCCGCTACATATGAATATTCCCGGATACATCGAACTTATCAAAGAAGATCGGCTGGAAGAAGCCTTCGAGCTTACCCTACGTGACAATCCTTTACCGGGAGTGGTTGGCAGAATATGCCATTTTCACTGTCAAATGCGCTGCCGGCGCGAAATGGTCGATGAGCCGGTTTCGCAAGGCGAGCTCCATCGCTATCTTGCCGATACGATGTATCAACTGGGAAAAGAAAATAAGATTTATCGTCAGCTAATAAAGGAAAAATTGCCGGCTACCGGGAAAAAAATTGCCATCGTGGGAGGAGGACCGGCAGGGATCACCGCCGCATATTATCTGATACGGCTAGGACATGAGGTTACTATTTACGAGGCCATGCCCGAAGCGGGAGGGATTCTTCGCTACGGAATACCTCAATACAGACTTCCCAAAGCGGTGCTCAAAAAAGAATTGAAACTGATGAATAAACTTGGTATCAAATTCGTTTTCAACACCCGCTTGGGAAAAGACTTGTCGCTCGACGATCTTAAAAAAGATTTCGACGCCGTATACCTTGCTATCGGAGCATGGAAAGACATCGATTTAAACATCCCGGGAGAAGATGCGAAAGGAGTAGTCGCAGGTACACAAATTTTGAAAGAACTCGCACTAGGCAAAACGCCGAAGTTGGGAGAAAACGTTGTCGTTATCGGTGGAGGAAATGTAGCCATCGATTCGGCTCGCAGTATCTGGCGACTCGGTAAAAAGGTAACGGTGGTTTATCGTCGCGATAAATATGATATGCCGGCCAATAAAGACGAAATCGCAGAGGCTGAAGCCGAAAAAATCAACTTCCATTTCCTGTCTGCGCCACGCGAAATTTTGGTAGACGAAAAAGGTCGGGTAAAAGGACTAAAAATAGAAATCATGGAACGTGGAAGCATCGATTCGTCGGGACGAAGAAGACCCGTTCCTACCGGGAAATTCAAGGAAATCGCTTGCGATTCGGTAGTGTTGGCCATAGGTGAACGAGTTGATTCGGAAGTGTTTGCAAAAGAAGGATTACAAGTCGCCAAAGATGGCCGAATTCGTGTTCACCCTTTTACGTTCCAAACTTCGCTCGACAAAGTATTTGCCGGCGGCGACGCCGTAATGGGTCCCGCCACTGCGGCCGAAGCAATGGGAATGGGAAAACGTGCAGCAGAATCCATTGATTTCATATTGATGAATGAAAAACGGTTTCAGCTGTTGTCAAAAGAATTTGAATATAAAAATGCAGTTCCCACCGACATAAAGAAAAGCCCTAAAAACGCTCCAAGCAAACTTCCCGTAAAAGACAGAATAGGCAATTTTCATGAGGTTTCGGCAGGTTATACGGGTGAACAAGCCCTAAACGAAGTAAATCGTTGTTTGCGTTGCGATGTACGAATTTAACATGCAAATTGGCACATTATATAATATACAAGATAAAATAAACAAAGATCAATAATCGATTTTGAAAAGAGTCATGAAAATTACCGTAAATCATCAACCCATAGAAGTAGACGAAGGCATGACCATTTGGCAAGCATGCAATAGCATAGGAATAAATATCCCTTCTCTGTGTTATTTTAAAGATATATCGGCAAATGCCTCATGCGGTGTTTGCGTAGTAGAAGTAAAAGGTGTCCAAACATTATTACGCTCATGTATCACAGAAGTCACCGAAGGAATGGAAATTATCACCGATTCGCCGCGCGTGAGAGAAGCCCGAAAAGTCAATGTAGAGCTACTGCTGGCAAATCATCCGGAAGATTGTTTGCAATGCGATCGGAATCTGAATTGCGAATTACAGCAGCTTGCTTTTAATTTGGGAATTCATGAAAAACGTTTTGTACGCACCCGTAAAGAACACGTAAACAAAGACGAAACATCGCTTTCGCTCGTTCGCGATCCGGAAAAATGCATCCTTTGCGGTCGTTGTGTGGCTGTTTGTGAGCAAATTCAATCCGTCAAAGCCATCGATTTTTCGGGACGCGGATTAAAAACCAAAATCTCCACCTTTTGGGATACGGGATTGGGAAATTCAATATGCATCAACTGTGGTCAATGCGCCTTAATATGCCCTACGGGAGCTATTACCGAAAGAAGTGCCATAAACGAAGTGTGGAACGAACTTCACGATCCGGAAAAAGTAGTCGTGGTACAAACGGCTCCCGCCGTACGCGTCGGAATTGGTGAAGCAATGGGATTGCCTTATGGAAGTTTGGTGACCGGACAAATGGTTGCGAGTTTACGAAAACTGGGGTTTTCAAAAGTTTTCGATACCGACTTTGCCGCCGACCTCACCATTGTTGAAGAAGCCAACGAACTGGTAGAAAGAATCGAAAATAAAGGCACACTGCCTATGATTACCTCTTGTTCTCCCGGATGGATCAAATTCATAGAACATTTTTTCCCTTCCTCATTACCGCATTTATCTACATGCAAATCGCCACAACAAATGTTTGGAGCCATTGCCAAAACCTATTACGCCGAACAGGCAGGTATCGACCCGCGCAACATTGTGGTTGTTTCTATCATGCCTTGCACGGCAAAAAAATTCGAAGCTCGTCGTCCCGAAATGAGCGATGCCTTCCGGTATTGGAAAGAAAAATTGCACCTTAGCGAGAATGAACATTTTTATGACGTGGATTATGTGCTGACTACACGCGAGTTGGCCCGCATGTTTAAAGAAGTCGGCATAGACTTTTCCAATTTGCCCGAAGAAGAATTCGATAGCCCACTGGGAGTTTCTACAGGTGCAGGCGTTATTTTCGGTGCAACCGGAGGAGTAATGGAAGCGGCTTTGCGAACCGCTTACGAAGTAATCACCGGCTCACAGCTCACAAACGTCGACTTTGTTGCTGTTCGCGGTATGAAGGGAATTAAAGAAGCCGAAATCGACTTGAACGGCACCCGTTTAAAAGTGGCCGTTGCCCATACTTTAAGCAACGCCCGCACTCTTTTGGAACAAATCGAAAACGGAACTTCGCCCTACACGTTTATTGAAGTAATGACTTGTCCGGGTGGATGTTTAGGAGGCGGAGGGCAACCCATTCCTACCGACGAGGAGATTCGACTAAAACGTGCCGAATCGATTTATTTGGAAGACAAACACAAGCCGCTCAGAAAATCGCACGAAAATCCCGAAATTCAATATCTCTATCAACATTTCTTGCAAAGGCCGCTAAGTGAAAAAGCCCACCATTTACTTCATACTCATTACGTAGAAAGAGGGGTATAAAAAACCTCTTTCTACAAACTGCAAACAAATGGCTTTACACATAACGCAATTGAGATAGCTGTGATAGATCAAAGACATCGATCGCAACCTTTTGCATCTGCTCTGCAGTAACGGAATCGATTTTTCCCAACATCTCGTCAACAGAATGATATTCATTAAAATGCAAAAAATCTTTCGCCATACTCAGCGCTACATTTTCGTGATTTTCGGCCGAAATCATCAATTGCCCTTTTAGTTGTTTTTTGGCTGTCGCCAATTGAACAGGGGTGAGCCTCTCTTCTCTTAATCGCTCCAACTCCTTTTCGACCAAATGCACACAGCGATCAACATATTGTGGATTACAAGCAAAGTACAAGGAAAAAACTCCTGTATCGGTATAAAATTCCACATTGGATTCCACATTATACACCAAGCCGTTTTTTTCGCGAAGCGCGACGTTGAGCCTGCTGTTCATGCCATTTCCTCCCAAAACATTATTCAAAAGATACAAGGCATACCTGTCGGGATGATGCATATCATAAGTTGTTCGGCCCATCATCACATGCGTTTGCATAATCCCTTTACATTTCATCTCTTTACGAATCGCACTATCCGTTGGCTCAACTCTTTTTTTAGATAAAATTCCATTTGCGGAAACCGATGCCAAATGCTTTTCCACCTGTTTAACAACTTTAGAAAAAGGGGTCTTCCCCAAGAAGAAAAATACCATAGAGGCCGGGTTATATTCTCGCTCCACAAAACTCTTCAGGCGTTGCGTGTCGAATGTTTTCAACGATTCGGGATTTCCAAGGATATAATGACCCAAATCGTGCCCCGTGAACAAAAGATTTTCAAAATCATCGTAAATCATGTCCGCAGGAGTGTCGAGATAAGAATTGATCTCGTCTAAAACAACATCACGCTCCCGTTCGATTTGCCTCCCGGCAAACTCCGAATGAAACACCATATCGCTCAACAGATCAATGGCACGTGGAAAATACTCTTCAGGGAAAGCCGAATAAACAAATGTTTCTTCTTTGGTGGTATAAGCATTCATCTCTCCACCCACAT
Source organism: uncultured Dysgonomonadaceae bacterium (assembly GCA_964444915.1). GTDB lineage: Bacteria > Bacteroidota > Bacteroidia > Bacteroidales > Dysgonomonadaceae > Anaerorudis. The sequence continues at coordinate 1,358 of CAYUIY010000085.1, read as the reverse complement.
TCTCTATTCGATTAATAATGTGATGTGCTTTGCGTCGCTTTGTTCCTTTAAACAACATGTGTTCCACAAAGTGCGCCATGCCATATTCGTCGGGCATTTCATCCCGTGTTCCGGCGTTTATAACAAATCCACAATACGATATTTCAGATAAATGCAAACTATGGATAATACGTAAACCATTGGTTAACGTATGTGTTTGATATTTCATGAATTTTCTCCAAATTACAAATTACTGACCACTCAATCAATTTACCCTCGATACCGGATACGTACCTTCATAAAACCCAATAATATTTCGTGCCATTTCAACAGCCATATTATGCCTATATTCCAACGTCTTTGTAGCAGCATGAGGCGTAAGCACCACATTGTCCAATTCCAAAAGTTCGGGAGAAATATGCGGTTCGTTTTCGAAAACGTCGAGCCCGGCACCCCATATTTTCTTTTCTTTCAGTGCTTTGGCCAACGCTTTTTCGTCTACTATATTTCCTCGTGCTGTATTGATCAGTATAGCTGTTGGTTTCATCCTGCTCAACTGTTCTTCGCCAATCATGTGAACCGTTTCGGGTGTTGAGGGAAGATTCAGCGAAACGAAATCGGCTTCCTTCAACAATGTTTCCAACGAAACATACACAGCGTTATACAATTTTTCGATAGCCTCATCGAGACGATGGCGGTTGTGGTAAATAATTTTCATACCCGATGCCACAGCTCTTCTTGCTAAGGCTTGTCCGATACGTCCCATGCCAACGATTCCAAGGGTTTTGCCAAAAACAGGTAGTCCGGCTTCGCCATACATACCCCAACTTACTCCTTCCGGCGTACGAATTTTCCGGTCACAATAGGCTATGCGTCTTGCCGTAGCCAACAATAACCCAAAAGCAAATTCGGCAGTAGGTTCTGTCACACTGTGAGGAATATTGGTTACCACAACCCCTTTTTTTGTGGCATAATCCACATCGATATTATCAAATCCCACTCCATAATTCGAAATCAGTTCCAGCTTCGTTCCTTTGTCTATAATTTCTTTGTCGGTATAAAAATTAAAAGCAGGAATAAATACCTCAAAATTGGGAATTAATTCCATCACTTCCTCTTTCGTAAAATGCGACTTATCTTTTGGAAGCACAATTTCGTATTTCCCTTCCAACTCCTTCAACCCTTCGGTCCTTAAACGATATGCTGATAAAATTCTTTTCATTTTAGTATTGCCAACTTTTCTATTAGTATTAAAACGAGCCAATTACAAAAAAGTTTATAAAACAAAAAAAGAGGACGCCTTTTTCTTCGGACACCCTCTTTTGCTCTTCAGGTTGGACTTGAACCAACGACCCTCTGATTAACAGTCAGATGCTCTA
>CAYUIY010000084.1:0-7527 GCA_964444915.1 uncultured Dysgonomonadaceae bacterium | reverse complement strand
CCGCTCTCGTTTCTCTGTTTGTTTTTCTTTCGTATGCAACAGCACAAAATCCCGTATCGTGGAAATTTTCGCTCGAAGATAACGGCAACGGAGAAATCAGTCTGATAGCAAAAGCAACCATCGAACCGGGGTGGCACTTATACGATACGGAAATTCCGGAAGGAGGCCCCACCCCGACAACATTAACCATCGATAAGCTGAAAGGAGCCGAACCGATCGGGGAATTTCATGCCGATGACAGGAAACCTCGTGTGACTTTTGATCCTATCTTTGGAATGAATATCGGCACATTTGATGGGACGGTTCGGTTTGTGCAACGTTTTAAAATTAACAACAAAGACGAGTTTGTTCTGGAGGGCGACGTGCGTGCCCAAGCTTGCAACGAACAAACCTGTACACCGCCTTTGCCCATCGATTTTGTCTTTACTGCTAACGACTTGCCAAAAACCGTTGCATCATCGGCAGAAAACAAAACTCCCCCCACTGGTCCTCAACCCCTTCTCACGGAAGATACCATTTCCGCAACGGATTCTGTGGGTATCGCTACAGATGCTGTTCCAACAACCACAATATATACCGATATCGATATAAATCCCCTATGGACGCCGGTCATCGAAGAACTAAAAGCATATGGGATGGAAGGAAACGTTTCCGATATGTCGCTGTGGTGGATTTTCATTTCGGGATTTATAGGGGGGCTTATCGCACTGCTCACACCCTGTGTGTGGCCAATGATCCCGATGACGGTCAGCTTTTTTCTGAAAAAAAATGCGACAAGTCGTAAGAAGGCCGTCTCGCAAGCCATTGTTTACGGTGCAGCCATTATCGTGATTTATCTGGTTTTGGGATTGCTGATCACCGCCATTTTTGGCGCAAGTGCATTGAACAATCTGGCAACAAGTGCGATTTTCAACCTCCTTTTCTTTGCTTTGCTGGTGATATTTGCGATTTCGTTTTTTGGCGGGTTCGACCTGGTGTTGCCCGCATCGTGGACCAACAAGATGGATTCGAAAGCCGAAGCAACCTCAGGAATACTTAGTATCTTTTTTATGGCATTTACGCTGGTGCTGGTATCGTTTTCATGCACCGGTCCCATCATTGGAACACTGCTGGTACAGGCTGCAACATGGGGAGACATCTTGGCTCCCACTATCGGGATGTTTGGTTTTGCACTGGCTCTGTCCATTCCGTTCGCTCTGTTTGCCATCTTCCCTTCGTGGTTGCAAACCATGCCAAAGTCGGGAGGTTGGCTGAACGCCGTAAAAGTGGTCCTCGGATTCGTGGAATTGGCTTTTGCATTGAAATTTTTATCGGTTGCCGACCTGGCTTACGGATGGGGCATTCTCGACAGGGAAGTATTCCTTGTGCTCTGGATCGTAATCTTTGCCCTCCTTGGTGTGTATCTGCTAGGGAAGCTCAAATTTCCCCACGACAGCGATGTGGAACATGTTTCGATTCCCCGCTTGTTCCTGGCCATTTTTTCGTTTGCCTTTGCCATCTATTTGGTGCCCGGACTGTGGGGTGCACCGCTTAAAGCAATCAGCGCTTTCTCGCCACCGATGTACACACAGGATTTTAGTTTATACGATGGGGAGGTGCGCCCTAAATATACCGATTACGAAATTGGCATGGCCTACGCTAAACAAGTAGGCAAACCGGCATTGCTCGATTTCTCGGGATATGGTTGCGTAAATTGCCGCAAAATGGAAGCATCGGTGTGGACCGATCCCCGCGTAAAAAATATCATCGACAACGAATACGTCTTAATTACGTTGGTAGTGGACGACAAAACGCGGCTGCCTCAGGTAATTGAAGTGGGAGAAAACGGAAGAATCACCCGCCTGAAAACCGTTGGCGATAAATGGAGCTACCTGCAGCGCCATAAATTCGGAGCCAATGCACAGCCGTACTACATAGCATTGGACAACGAAGGGAAACCCGTGAGCCCCCCATATGCTTACGACGAAAATGTGGAAAAATACATCGAATTTCTGCAGACAGGATTAAGAAACTACAGAAAAAAACAATCGAACCGACACAACAATCAAACGGATATAACCACCGGACATAACCATCGAACCGATGTTATAATCAAAACGATATAAAAAAACCACGCCAAAAAAATTCATTTACTGATTTTACAATTTGTAATATATTGAATATCAATATTGAATTTTTAGAGGAAACGGCCGCAATAGATTTTTAATGGGGTACTAATAGAAGAAATAATCAACAACAAACAATCAAATTTTTGAGAAGAAAGGAATGACAAAAAGATGAATACACGTGAACAAAAACTAAAAGCTTTCGGAAGACTATTGGACGTGATGGACGAATTGAGGGAGAAATGTCCTTGGGATCGTGAACAGACCTACGAAAGCCTCAGAGCGAATACCATAGAAGAAACCTATGAATTGGCCGAAGCCATCATAAAAAACGACGACGAAGCCATAAAAAAAGAACTGGGCGATTTGCTGCTCCATGTAGTATTCTATGCCAAAATTGGAGAAGAAAAAGGAACTTTCGACATTGCCGATGTTTGTAATGCGCTTTGCGACAAACTAATATTCCGCCACCCCCACGTTTTCGGCGATGCACAAGCCGATTCGGCACGCAAAGTGGAAAAATCGTGGGAACAAATCAAACTCAAAGAAAAAGGAGGCAACTCAACCATCCTGGGAGGCGTTCCCGATTCGCTACCATCGATGGTAAAAGCCTATCGAATACAGGATAAGGCACGCAATGCGGGATTCGACTGGAACAAGCGCCAGGATGTTTGGGACAAAGTGAAAGAAGAATGGGAGGAATTGAAGGCAGAAATCGATGAAATGAATCCCGAAAAAATGGAAGGAGAATTTGGCGATCTGCTGTTCAGCATCGTCAACGCCGCACGGTTATATAAAGTGAACCCCGACAATGCCCTGGAGCGTACCAACCAAAAATTCATCTATCGCTTCAACTACATGGAACAGAAGGCAAAAGAGCAGGGAAAAACATTGAAAAACATGACACTTGAAGAAATGGAAAAAATCTGGCAGGAAGCCAAACGCACAGAAAAATAAATATTTTTTATCTGCCAACAACATATAAAAGCATCGTCCCGAAGATACCGTCATCATGTTAGCGTAGAAGCCACAAAAAATCCCCGCCTTCCTCCTGTTTTCTTCGGAAAGCGGGGATATAATTATCCTCTGATTTATTCTCTAATTATCCTCTCACGATTTGTTCCTTGTCGCAATCCCAATACATAGTTCGTCCTTCGAGATAGGCACGAGTGCCCATATGCGCCGTCATGGCTTCCTGAAAACCTTCCTCTATTCCGCACGAAGGTTTTCTCCCGGCACGAATGCAATCCAACCACTCTTTGATATGTAAAAAAGTGGTATTGAATCGCTTGCCATTCACATACGAATACAGCAAGCCCCGTTGTGCAAAATACAACTGTGTGGCAGAAGAAATCGCATCCACATCTTTTTGACCGGGCATATAGGTATAAAAAGGTTGTCCGGGTTTGATCACTCCTTTCTCGATCTGATCTTTATACTGCTCCGAACGGGGATCAACAGTCACGGAAAGGGTACTCCCAATCTCCATCGTGGCATCATGACCCATGATTTTGCGCGAACGACTGAATTCGCTGGCCAACGTGGCAGAATAGAGCAGGGAAAGATTTCGATCTTTGTATTCGTAAACTGTATGCAATACATCGGGCACCGTACGCCCGTCTTTGAAAAAATAAATACCTCCGGAGGAACTTGCCGAATCGGGAATGCCCAACTGAAGAATTTGGTTGACTGCATCGTACTCGTGGGTCAATAAATCGCCACTCAAACCCGTACTGTAATCCCACCAGCAGCGCCAACGGAAAAAACGTTCCAAACTGAACTTGTCTCTGGGTTCGGGACCAACATACTTTGTAAGTCCGGCTGAAGTCATGTAATCCAGGTACTCCTTGATGCGTTCGGGATCCCCCTCAAACTGCTTCCAATCGATCGTTTTCGGATTGGCTTCCGGATCTATCGGATATACCCAAGCACCGTTGGGATCGTTCCGATTGGTGCTGGTTTCCACCAACGTAATAGGCCCCAACAGTCCTCTTTCCGCTATTTCCCTTGCACGATTGTAAATTTCGATCTGCCTGTTCTGATGTCCTAGCTGAAAAACGCGATTGCTCGTCCTTACCGCTTCTCTCACCATATAGGTTTCGGGCACCGTCCAGGTCATCGGTTTTTCGCAATAGACATGCTTCCCTGCCTTTAGGGCATCTATGGTCATGGTGCCGTGCCAATGGTCGGGAGTCGCAATAATCACTGCATCCACGTCATCGGCAGCAAGAAGTTCTTTGTAATGACGGTATCGCTTCGGTTTTGGCCCATATTTCCCGTTCAATCCTTCACGATGAATATTGGAGCCTGCCGCTATTGCTTCTTCGGCATGCTTGTCGAAAATATCGCAAACGGCCGTTACCTCAACGTTTAAATCGTCCTGCTCCATGAAGTCTTTGTAACGGGTGTCTTTCGAATCGTTTTTCGATGCCGTTTTCAAATCCTCCACCTGTTGGGGAGTCGAGAACCCCAACGCATGCATCAAGTCTTTTCCTCTGATGCCGTAGCCGATGATCCCTATCCGTATCTTTTTTCCGTCGGTGACGGGTGGCGGAACAGGCTTTTCCTCAAAACGGAACATATCGGCCGCCAAACGTTTCGAGCGTTCGTTTTTCTCCTTTTTATATACTCCGTAAGCCATCGCTCCCAAAACGGGAACAGTAGCCAATGTCTTCAATGCATCTCGTCTGCCTTTGGAGATGTTTTTTTTCTTTTTGTCTTCTGCCATAAACTTTACTTTTTACTGCACTTAAAAATGGCTCGGTCCAAGCCGATCTCTTTGGCTGTAGGAAATACCATGAGTACCGCCACTGACACCATCATGATGATATTCTTGTTTATCCACAAATAAGACCCTTCGGGAGGAAATATGTATTCGGCACTAATGAGGGCAGGATGCGAAAGATAGTAAAGCGCCAGCAATAAAAGGGCACCGATATATCCTATCTTTTCGAAACAACCCAAAACCAAGGATAAGCCAATCAAAATCAAACCGTAGATGTTCAAAGCATCTACAATAGGCATGAGGGCCTGATTTTGAGCAAGTGCTTTGAAAAGCGGTGCAAACCATCCTTGCGAATCCATCAGATAGCCGTAAGATGTCCAGCCGGGAGTCATCACTTTTGCCACCCCTTCATAAAGAAAATACCACCCTATTGTTACACGCAATGCCACCAACCAAAACAGTTGGGTCTTGCTATAAGAATACTGATTCGTTTTTTCTATCATTCGTGATTTTTTAATTTTTCAATTCTTTAATCCGTATGTTCCTGAATCTTACTTCCGAACCATGCCCAAGAAAACCGATATGCCCTTTTTTATTAAACAATCCCGGATGTTCCCTGTGATCCATCGTGCCGTTTTTGGCTGCCTCACGGATATTCCCGTCTAGTATCGTGGTACCGTTGAGGATCACCTTGATGTGGTCTCCGTCGGCAATCACTTCCTGATAGTTCCATTCGCCTGTCGGTTTCAGATATCCTCGCTTGGCAGGAATCACCCCGTATACCGATCCATGATACTGATAAGGCTGAAGGTCTTTATAGATGGGCGCTTCATTGTCGAGTATCTGAAGTTCCATGCCGACATAAGCGGCATCGCCTTCCATTGGCGTACGGATACCCAAACCGTTGTTGGCTCCCGGAGTAAGCATGAATTCGAAACGAAGGACAAAATTATCGAATTCGTCTTTGGTATACAAGTTCCCTCCAAAACTTTTGCTCGGATGCATGACGATATTGCCGTCTTCCAACACATAATCTTTTGTATTTCCGGTCCATTCGTGCATGTTGGTTCCGTCAAAAAGGACCCGGAATCCTTCCTTCTCCTCCTCTTCCGACAAGCGAAACGGTTCGGGACGATCAAATTCCTTAATGTAAATATCTCGATAAGCTACTTTGCTTCCATGAGCCTGCAACTCAATCTGTTCGATCGGGAAAATAGGCAGGCTTCTGTCCCAGTAATTTTCCAATATGACGTTATCGGTAACCAATTCGCCGTTTAACCAAACCGATACCCGATCGCCAATCATGCGGATGCGAAACGTATTCCATTCGCCTAATTTCAGATCGGCAACCTTCAACGGTTTACTCGGATTGACCCGGTTGTTGTACAATCCGCCGGAACCCACCCGGGCACCTACGTTTACCCTTGCCGTATCCCAAATCTGTACCTGAGGTGTGCCCCGCAGGTAAATACCTGCATCGGGTTCGGGTCCCGGGAAAAGTTTCCAGTCGACCAACAGCTCGAAATCACCGTATTGCTTAACGGTACAAAGGTTATTGAAACCCTTGCCGTCAAAAACAATGGTGCCGTCCTCTACCTTCCAGTCGTTAAAAGCTTCGCTATCGGCTTTGGCTTGTGCAGCCGCCAACTCTTTCTTGCTCATCTTGGCACGAGTGATGGGATTGCCCACCAGGCCTTTCCACCCTTCGAGATCCTTGCCGTTGAACAACGATACAAATCCGCCTGTTGTGGGGTTTTCCGACAAATATTTCCGGATGGATTGACGTTGGTAATCGGCATCGGGATTATTCAATGTTTTACTCACTTTGTTCAGAATAGCGGTCGTTTCGGCTCCCGCAAACGAAGGGTTATTGAGGGCAATGTTCATGGCTGCCTGTGCTGCCGATTCGCTCAATTCCGGATCGTCCATGTAAGGTGCTACAAACAACATGGCCTGATACATGTCGGTGGTGCCAAGCAAACGCAGAATGTTGTTTTTCTGTTTCACAGTCTGTGCCATCTCCATGGCATTGCGCAGGAAAAGATATTTTACTGCACCCGTCTTGTCGGACGATGCCACTTTTTCGATGATGGCATCCACTGCCTGAGCAATTTCTTCCTTATCTTTACTGTTGCGGGCAATATCCTGCAAAGCGTATACGGCATCGAACGATTTACATTGTTTTATTGCATCGAAGGCAGCCTGTTTGTTTTTCCCTGTTTCGGTTTGATAAGCTTTCATAATCAAATCCAATGCCTGCGGGGTACCACTGTTTGCCAACGCAACATAATATGCATATTTTTTATCGGAAGCATTCATTTTTTCCATCACTTGTTTCATCTGTTCTTCGGGGGAAAGCATAGACAAAGCAGCATTTACGGCTTGTTGGATGAATGCAAGATACTTATCGTCGGTTTGCTCCAACAATCCAAACAACTCGGAAAGGTTCTCTTCGGCCACCACATAACGAAGGGTTTTTGCCGCTTCGGTTTTTACGGGCTCGTCATCCGTAAACAGTTGGTTGTAAACCAAACGGTACTGATCATGCATCCGGCGGTTTGCTATCAATTGCAGTATTGCAATCTTTCCTTGGCTGCTGCAATCGTTAAAAACCGACGCTAACGCAGCGGAAATGTCTCCCTCATAACCTTCCAGTGCTTCTTTTGCCAACTTTACAGCGTTTTCATCGGTACTTTT
>CAYUIY010000083.1:0-7603 GCA_964444915.1 uncultured Dysgonomonadaceae bacterium | reverse complement strand
ACGGCAGCGGGAAACGGTTGCCGCGCAGCTATCGATGCAGTGAGGTATTTGGAAGGAAAAACGAATTTTGTTTGATTATTGGCATACATCCATTATCTTTGGAATCGACATGGAATTTGGCGCCTACGTGGTACAATAAGTGGATATGTTGGCTTATGCCGTTTTTTGTGTCGGTCACAATTAAATCGAATGCTTTACTAACTTTTTAACGGAAAAAATACTATGTGGACAACAACACCAAGCATTATTGAAAACGAACGTCCCGTCGACAGGTTTGCCCTGCACTATGTTCCCCAAACTTATTGGCGTGTATCGCATGCTTTTTGGTTTTGGGCGATGGGAATAGGGAGCGGCATTTTTTGTCTGCGGCAATTTTTCGGAATCAGTGGAGGCGGCCTTTTTTTGGGAATGAATGCCATCGACATTGTTGGGCTGATTCTTGTAGCAATCGGCGGTATGATTTTGATTCTCGATCTCGGGAAACCGTTCCGGTTTTTGAACTCCTTCCTCAAACCAAGAAACGCATGGATTTCGCGGGGAGCCATTTCCGATTTTATTTTTTTGGGACTTGTTGTCCTTTACGTTCTTCCCGGCTTGATTCCTTCCTTGCCTTGGTCGGATGCCGTATTTTCACAAGGCGATACGTTTGGTCGGATGCTTATTGTAATGGCGATTTTCTTTGCCCTCGTCATCATGGTTTATCCGGGATTCGTGCTTTATTATTCGCGCAACATTCCTTTATGGAACAGCATTTTTACGCCGATCCTGTTTCTCGAATATGCGGTTACCGGCAGCTTTGGGCTTATAGGAGCGATGGTTGTTGCCAACGGAGAAGCCCTTCCCCCTTCGTTCTACGGGGTATTTCTTGCTTCGCTTCTTATCACGCTCGTGTCGGTTTTCGTGTATTTGTTTGAACGCAACAGTCCGGGAAATTCGTGCATCAAGGCATCGATCGGCTATTTGTTGAAGGGAAAAGCTTCGGGTTGGTTTTGGTTTTCGCAAATCGTGGGTTCTCTTTTGCCGATAATCATGCTTGGTATGATGATGACGAAAGGGATATTTCCTGCCTCAATCGTGATTTTGACAGGCGTGTGCACCATTCTTGGAAGTTTCACGTTCCGGTATAGTCAGCTGTTGGCAGGATTGCGTATTTCTCCATTGGTTTAACGTAAGAAAAAAGAGTATCGATATGAGTACAGAAATAAAAAAATTTTCGGCATGTGTTCCCAATTGTTGGATGAACTGCCGATTGTATGCACACGTGCGCGACGGAAAACTGGTTCAAACATCGGCTGCGCCTTTTCCCGATCCCTCCTACAACCGCATTTGCCTGAGGGGGCTAACGCACCCCCAGCGCGTCAACAGCAAAGAGCGCATCCTTCATCCGATGAAACGTGTGGGCAAGCGCGGCGAAAACAAATTCGAACAGATTACCTGGGACGAGGCTATCGATATATTGGCAACAAATCTAAACCGGATTCGCGAAAAATACGGATCGAAAGCCGTTGCCTTTATTCCGTGGTCGGGGAGTTATGCTGCCATCAACGGCGGCATGCCGGGTGCCATCAAACGTTTTGGCAATATTTTTGAGGGAACGATCGTGGTGGATGGTGTCGATTTCGGAATGCCTACAGGTATGTCGCAGGTTGTGGCCAATATGGCAGGCGGTATGGCCTCCCTCTTTTTGGGACCGGAACCGAAAGACTTAAGCTATGCCAAAACCCTCATTTTTTGGGGAACGAACATCACCGATTCGCAGGTGCATAATTGGCATTTTGTGCTCGATGCTTTGGAAAACGGGGCAAAATTGATTTGTATCGACCCCCGTTATAGCGAGACCGCCGCCAAATCGCACGAATGGGTAAGAATTCGTCCCGGATCGGATGTTGTCCTTGCCTTGTCGATGATACAGGTTATCATAGAAGAAAACCTGATCGACAGCGATTATTGCATTCGACACACGGTAGCGCCTTTCCTTGTGCGTCAGGACAACGGCTTGTTTCTTCGTCAAAACGATATCGACGGAAGCGATCAAGCCGGATATGTGGTCGTGGATTCTGAATCGGGCGAAATTGAACCGGTCGAATCGGTTACCCGGCCCGAATTATTGGGAACTTTCGACGTTACGTTGCACAACGGCAACACCTTGCAGGTAAAAACGGCCTTACAAATGCTGAAGGACGAAGCCGACAAATACAAGCCTGACGAGGCGGAAAGAATAACAACCGTACCGGCGGAAAAAATTAGAGAAATAGCCCGAATTTATGCCACCAATACACCTTCCACCATATATCCCGGATTCGGAATAGATCGATGGGACAATGCCGATCAGGTGGGCAGAGGTATTGCCACGCTCGGTGTAATTACCGGACAAATCGGGAAGAAGGGCGCATCTCCACTCGGAACAATGGGGCAAAGCGCCATACAATATACCATATCGGATGCGGTGATGGGACCTTGGACAGCTCCATCGGGAACGCAAGCCGAACTGCTCAATTTCGTGCTGTTGCAGCAAGCCATTCTCACCGGGAAAGTGGATGCGTGGGAACCCAAAGATCCCGGCAATCCGCTTGCAGGTCCAACCTCCAAAACACCCGTTTCAAAAGATTGGCCTATCAAAGGGTTGATTTTAACCACGGGAAATGTAGTAAGCAATCACGCCGAACAAAAGGTAACGATCGAGGAGATGTTCAGCGAAGATAAGCTCGATTTCATCTGCTGTATCGACATGCTTATGACCGATACGGCACGTCACGCCGATTTGTTTTTGCCTTGCACCAGTTGGTTCGAAAACGACGATATCGTCGGCGGACTTCATCCGTATGTGATGCGTATGGAAAAAGCCATCGAACCTATGGGCGAAAGCAAAGGCGATTGGGAGATATTCAAACTCTTGGCGCAGAAAATGGGATATGGCGAATATTTTCAGGGGGAAGCCAAAGATCAGATAGAAGACATTCTCGACGTGCTGGGAAATCTTTTTGGGGACAGGAAGGAAGAAATTCTGAAAGAATTTAGAGAAAAAGGCATCGCTCGACTCTCCGATCCTCATTCCGTTCCTTTTGCCGACGGCGTGTTTTACACGCGCACCGGTCGTGCCGAATTTTATTCCGAAGGGGTGGCAACCGTTTTCCCGAAAACCATGCCTGCACTGCAGTTGCCGGTAAACGAAGGACATAATCCGTTGCCTCATTTCGAACCGCCGGCCGAAGCTTGGTTCGAGAATCCTCTCATCAAAAAATATCCGTTGGCATTGAGCACGCTTCACACCAAATGGCGTGTACATACCACTTTTTATGAAGTAGCTGCCTTGCGCGAAATCGACCCCGAACCAGTGGTTTACCTCAATCGTAAAGAAAGTGCGAAAAGAGGACTTAAGGACGGCGATTACGTAAGAGTATTCAACGATCGCGGCCATTGCGTGGTACGCCTCGTAGTGGACGATGCTATCAACGACGGTGGAGCCGCCATTCCCAAAGGTTGGCAGCGTCATCAGTTTAAAGAAGGAGGTTATCAGGAATTAACTAAAAATCATATCAATACGGTTCACTACGGTATGTCGTTTTTTGATGCCCTGGTGGAAGTTGAAAAATGGGAAGGATAACAGCTATGGAAAATAACGATAAGAAAAAGAAAAAACGTTGGGGAATGGTTATTGACCTTACCCGTTGCGTGGGATGTCAAACCTGTGCTGTAGGTTGCAAAATAAAAAACAATCTTGCCGATGGTTTGTGGTGGAATAGGGTGATCACGGTAGGCGGCGATCATATCGATACGGCCGGAGGAACCTACAAACATCCCGTGCGTTATTCCATTCCGTTGAATTGTCAGAATTGCGAAAATCCGATTTGTGTGGATGTTTGCCCAACGGGAGCTTCTTATCAAAGAGAAGAAGACAAGTTGGTTTTGATCGATTATGACAAATGTATCGGATGCAGGGCTTGTGTTGAGGCATGTCCCTATGGCGTGCGCATTGCGAATACCGAAGAACCCCGTTACGAACATTGCGATGTTCAGCTTGGAGAAGAGGGGGTTACACCCCGCTATCAAGGCGTGGTCGAAAAATGCACTTTCTGTGTGGAACGCATTGATCAGGGCCTGAATCCGTTTTGTATCGACGTTTGTCCGGAACGCGCCCGCTTCTTTGGCGACCTGAACGATGAAGACAGCGATGTCTCGCAACTCATTCGCGAGAATCCCGTTGAAACGCTCCATCCCGAATTAGACACCCGGCCGAGTGTTTATTATATTCCGCCCAACAAGAAAAAAACGAGGCGTACGGGATTGGATTTCATTCAATAAATCGAGCGTAGATCCCATTTGATGAATAAAACAGCGGAAAAACCGGTCGTGGTGATAAAACGGGCAGTCTTTGTTCTAGTGTTTTTATATTTGACTCTATCGGCAATACATGCCGAAGAGATAGACACAACCGGTATATCGAACACGTTTCAACTGGGTGAAGTTGTTGTGCTTGCGCCAAGATCGGACAACACGGTCGGTCAGGATTTCAATCTGCAGATGAACAACACCAACGTGAGTGAAGCGTTGCGATCGATTCCCTCGGTGATATATGCCAATATGGGCAGTCGTTTCGAACCGACTATCCTGGTGCGGGGATTCGATATCCGAGGCATTCCCGTTTTCGTGGACGGAATCCCGCTTCAGATGCCTTACGATGGCGACATCGATTTGGGACACCTCACCACGTTCGATTATGCTCAGGTTTCGCTTACAAAAGGCCTTACACCCATGTCGTTAGGACCCAACGCCATTGGCGGGAGCATCAATCTGGTGAGTTTTCAACCCACCGACAAAGTGAATCTGCAGGCAATAACCGGCCTGGCAAGTGGCAACACGTATGAATATGGAGTAAACGTCGGAAGCCGAAGGGAGAAATTATTTGCCCAAGCCGGTTATTACGAGCGTCATACCGACTATTTTACACTTTCGCACAACTATCAACCCACTACGTATCAGCCGGACAGACGCAGGGACAATTCCTACTCCGATTTTCGGAAAGTAAACCTGAAAATCGGATACCTTTCTTCCCCGGGTCAAGAGTTTACCCTCAACTACCACTATCAAAACAATGCCAAAGGGAATCCGCCATACAGCGGAAGCGACGAGAAGCAATCTGTCCGATTTTGGCAATGGCCCGTATGGGAAAGGCATAGTCTGTATTTCATTTCGAAAAACCGGATAAACACGAACAACGACCTCAAGGCAAGTCTTTATGCAGACAAATTCTACAACGTAATGGAAAGCTACGACGATCAGTCGTACACCACGCAGAACAAGAAATACGCTTTTACCAGCATATATAACGATCGAAACGTTGGAGGAAACGTGATTTTATCGAATACCTCCATCGCCGACAATCGGTTGAATTTTTCGATTCAGCTGAATCGAAACGAGCACAAATCGCACAACGAAGGGAGTCCGCAGCTCACCAACAGCGATTTTGTGTGGAGCATAGGGTTGGACGATCGGTACACGATAAACGAAAAATGGGCATTAACCGGAGGATTATCTTACAATCGGCAAAAAAGTCTGAAAGCCGAGGATCAGGTTACAGACGAAGGGACAACTACGTTTCCCGAAAACTCGCATCAGGCCGTCAATGCACAACTATCTGCCAACTGGACGGCCGCCGAGAACTTTTCGATGTCGGCCTACGTGGCGCGAAAAACACGGTTCGCCACACTCAAGGAACGGTATTCGTACAAGATGGGGCAGGGGCTTCCCAACCCCGAACTACAAACCGAAAAAGCCACCCATTTCGATGTTTCGTTTCAATACGGGATGTTGCGCAATTTGTCACTCAACGGTTCGGTATATTATATTCGTTTGCATGATGTTATTCAATTGGTGAACGATGTCGAAGGAAATCTCACGCAAATACAGAATGCAGGAAAAGCCGGTTTTCGCGGATTCGATGCAAGTTTGCACTATACGATCCTGAAAAATCTCGATTTGACTTCCTCCTATTCCTTCATCATTCAAAAAAATCTATCGGATCCCGATTTACGGTTTACGGATGTTCCCAAACACAAGGTGTGGAACCATTTGTCGTATCAACCCACGAGTTGGGCAAAGGCCGGCCTTATCCACGAATACTATTCGCGCCGATACAGCCGTTCCTACGGCATCACGGCCGGCGAATTTCATTTGTTCAACCTGCAGGGTGCGTTTTCGTGGAAACAATTGACGCTCTACGCGGGACTGAATAATCTTTTTGACACCAATTATGCCTATGCCGAAGGTTATCCCGAAGCGGGAAGAAACTATTTTACCAAGCTGGTCTTTCGATTGAATTAAGTAACTTCACCCTCTGCACCAACCGATGAACGTGAAAACAACAGAAACAACAAAAGTACAGCTGAAGGAACAATGGATCAAAGCATCCATCATGGGTTCGATGTGGGCATCGGTGGAAATTGTATGGGGAAGTTTTTTGCACAACCTCAGGGTCCCGTTCAGCGGACATATTCTTACCGCCATCGGATTGATTATCCTCATATCGGCAAGTTACCGCTGGAAGGATAAAGGTTTGTTTTGGCGCGCAGGGATAATCTGCGCATTGCTGAAAACCATGTCGCCCAGCGCAGTGATTTTTGGGCCGATGATTGCCATCGTCAGCGAAGCACTTTTACTCGAAGCATCGGTCGGATTGTTCGGTAAAAACCGAATCGGTTTTACGATCGGCGCCATTCTGGCCATGTCGTGGAATTTGGTGCAGGCGATCATCAGCAAAGTAATCGCATATGGATACAATTTGGTGAAACTATACGAAAGCATCATGGTATATGCCCAAAAACAATTGCATACCGATATCGATATGGTTTGGGCTCCCATCGTATTGTTGTTGATCATTTATGTTTTATTGGGAATGGGTACGGCCATCGCCGGTATTTCCATTGGAAAACGACTCGAATCGGCCGATTTGATGCCGCAACCGATTAACGATAAAAACAACCCCCCCGTCACGCTAATTCCCAAATATTCACATTTTCCCTTCTCCACCATTTGGCTGATTTTCGACCTGTTGGCTGTCGGTGCCGTACTTGTCACGGCCAACTTCATACCTGCCGGATATTGGTTCGGCATGAGCATTGCCGTTATCGCAAGCTGGATCATGCACTACAAAGTAGCATTGCGCCGTCTGGCGCGACCCCGCCTGTGGATTTCGTTTTTCCTTATTACGGTGATTGCCGCTGTGGCTTTTTCGCAGTTTCAAGGCGGGGTATCATTAGGTGAAGGAACACTGATCGGCATTGAAATGAATGTACGCGCCATTGTCGTCGTAATCGGCTTTTCCGTCATCGGCACAGAACTTTATAGTCCGAAAATCAAAAAAATGTTCCAACGAAAATCGCTTCTCTCGCTTTATACCGCACTCGATTTGTCTACCGAAAGTTTGCCCAACATGATCGCGTTGGTGCCCAACCTGAAAACGATTTTTAGTCACCCCATCGAAATTATTCGAAAATTCATGTCGTATGCCGAATATCGAATGCATGAAATCGGGACACGGCAGCGACAACAGGCTACGGTTGCTATTGTTACAGGAGAAAAAGGAAGCGGTAAAACGCGTTTTCTG
>CAYUIY010000082.1:0-7729 GCA_964444915.1 uncultured Dysgonomonadaceae bacterium | reverse complement strand
AACCGCATGTGAATATCGGTACAATTGGTCACGTTGATCATGGTAAAACTACCTTAACGGCTGCTATTACCAAAGTTTTATCAGGAAGAGGACTTTCTGAAGTGAAAACATTTGATCAAATCGATAATGCACCTGAAGAAAAAGAAAGAGGCATAACTATCAATACCTCTCATGTTGAATACGAAACTGATAATCGTCACTATGCACACATTGACTGCCCGGGACACGCCGACTATGTAAAGAACATGGTAACCGGTGCCGCTCAAATGGACGGTGCAATTATTGTAGTTGCTGCAACCGACGGTCCCATGCCTCAAACACGTGAACATATTCTCTTGGCACGCCAGGTAAACGTTCCACGTTTGGTTGTATTTATAAATAAATGCGACTTGGTGGACGACGAAGAAATGTTGGAATTGGTTGAAATGGAAATGAGAGAATTGCTCGATTTCTATAATTTCGACAGTACCAACACACCCGTTATCCGTGGTTCTGCATTAGGAGCATTGAACGGTAACCCCCAATGGGAAGAAAAAATATTGGAACTGATGAAAGCCGTTGACGAATGGATTCCTCTTCCTCCACGCGATATCGATAAACCTTTCCTTATGCCAGTTGAAGACGTATTCTCTATCACCGGTAGAGGTACAGTGGCAACAGGCCGTATCGAAACCGGTATCGTAAAAGTAGGAGATGAAGTAGAAATCATTGGATTGGGCTCGAAAGGAAGAAAATCGGTAGTAACAGGCGTTGAAATGTTTCGTAAAATTCTTGACCAGGGTCAAGCAGGAGATAACGTGGGTTTATTGCTTCGCGGTATCGAAAAAGACGAAATTAAACGCGGTATGGTTGTCGCTCACCCGGGACAAGTTAAACCTCATTCCAAATTTAAAGCAGAAGTTTATATTCTGAAAAAAGAAGAAGGTGGACGTCATACCCCATTCCACAATCACTATCGTCCTCAATTCTATATTCGTACATTGGACGTTACAGGAGAAATTGAGCTGCCGGAAGGCGTAGAAATGGTAATGCCTGGCGATAATGTAACCATCAAGGTTGATCTCATTTATCCGGTAGCATGTAATGTGGGTCTGCGCTTTGCTATCCGCGAAGGTGGTCGTACGGTAGGTGCAGGACAGATTACTGAGTTGCTTGACTAATAAAATTATCATCAGTGAAAATTGAACTTAGTGGGAGATTTAAATGTCTGCCAACTAAGTTGTCTACGGGTCTAGCTCAGTTTGGTAGAGCACTGGTCTCCAAAACCAGGTGTCGGGAGTTCGAGTCTCTCGACCCGTGCTTAAACGATCTGAATTTTAAATGAAAAAAATAATTGCATATATTAAGGATGCGTATAACGAACTTGTTTATAAAGTATCCTGGCCCTCTCGTGAAGAATTGACGAGCAGCACAATAATTGTAATGATTGCTTCCCTTATTATTGCGCTCATAGTTTTTGCGATGGATTCTTTATTTGAGTGGACACTAAAACTTCTCTACGGTATTTTATAATATAATTCTGAACAACAAGAAATGACTGAAAACGAAAAAAAGTGGTATGTATTACGTGCTGTTAGCGGAAAAGAAAATAAGGTCAAAGAGTACTTGGAATCAGAAATCAAAAAAACCGATTTAGGGAAGTATATATCTCAAGTTCTCATACCGACAGAAAAAGTCTATACAGTGCGTGGCGGAAAGAAAGTAATGAAAGAACGTGCTTATCTTCCCGGCTATGTGCTTATTGAGGCTGACCTGACGGGCGAAGTCATTCACCGACTTAAGAACATCAATTATATCGTAGGCTTCCTTCCCAGTACTACCAATCTCCAACCTCTTAGAGATTCCGAAATAAAACGCATTCTGGGAACAATGGACGAACTGGAAGAAGCCGGCGAAGAATTGGATGTTAAATACTACGTTGGAGAAAACGTAAAAGTGATCAGTGGCCCTTTTACTAATTTCTCAGGCGAAGTAGAGGAAGTGAATGAAGAGAAAAAAAGACTCAAAGTAGTGGTTAAAATTTTTGGAAGAAAACAACTGCTGGAGTTGGGTTATATGCAAGTAGAGAAAGAATAAAATCAGGTTTGGTTACGCAGATCTGTGAATTCTTTGACATGTTTTGAAAAAACGTAAACAAATTTAAATCAAAGAAAAATGGCTAAAGAAGTTGCCGGACAAATAAAATTACAAATCAAAGGAGGAGCTGCAAATCCTTCACCCCCCGTAGGACCTGCATTAGGTTCAAAAGGGATTAATATTATGGAGTTTTGCAAGCAATTCAATGCCAAAACTCAGGATAAAGCCGGTAAAATATTACCCGTTATTATTACTTACTATTCGGATAAGTCTTTTGATTTTGTTGTTAAAACGCCACCAGTTGCGGTGCAATTATTAGAAATTACAAAAGCAAAAAGTGGCTCTCCAGAACCAAATCGAAAGAAAATTGGCGAAATCACTTGGGATCAGGTAAAAACAATTGCTGAAGAAAAAATGCCCGATTTGAACTGCTTCACTATTGGATCAGCAATGCGTATGGTTGCCGGGACGGCTCGAAGCATAGGCATTGCGGTCAAAGGAGAATTTCCTCAAGATGTAAAATAATCAAAAACTTCAATTGAAACATGGCAAAACTGACAAAAAACAGAAAGTTGGCTTTGAGTAAAATTGAACCGGGGAAAACCTATTCACTGAAAGAAGCAGCTACTTTACTAAAAGAAATTACAACAACTAAATTTGATGCATCCGTTGATATCGATGTGCGTTTGAATATAGACCCACGTAAAGCCAACCAAATGGTGAGAGGCACCGTAATTCTCCCGCACGGAATAGGTAAGGAGAAAAGAGTTCTTGTACTGTGTACCCCTGAGGCAGAAGCCGAAGCAAAAGAAGCAGGAGCAGATTATGTGGGACTTGACGAATATATCGAAAAAATTAAAAACGGCTGGATGGATTTTGACGTGATTATCGCACAGCCTGCTGTAATGGGTAAAATTGGTTCCCTCGGACGTATCTTAGGTCCCCGCGGATTAATGCCAAACCCCAAAAGTGGGACGGTTACCGACGATGTAGCCAAAGCCGTAAAAGAAATAAAACAAGGAAAGATTGATTTTAAAGCAGACAAATACGGTATCGTTCATGCTTCAGTAGGGAGAATATCCTTTACTCCTGAACAAATAGTTGATAATGCACGGGAATTTATTCGGGCGCTAATGAAACTGAAACCAGCCGGAGTAAAAGGTACGTATATTAAGAGTATTTATCTTTCTACTACGATGAGTCCAGGTCTTAAAATAGATCCTAAATCGATAGAAGAAAACTAAGAAAGGGAATAAACTATCTATGAAAAAGGAAGATAAAAAAAAGATAATCAAAAAAATAGCTGATACTGTCAAGGAATACGAAAACTTCTATTTAACCGACATAGCCACGCTAGATGCAGTTAAAACCTCAAAGTTAAGAAGAGAGTGTTACGAACAGAATATCAAGCTGATGGTAGTGAAGAATACCTTGATGCGTAAAGCTTTGGAATCGCTTGATGAAAATTATGAAGAACTGTATCCCTTATTAAAAGGGAATACAGCTGTCATGTTTTCAAACATACCCAATGCTCCGGCAAAGCTTATCGATAAATACAATAAAAGTAAAAAAATACCTGCTTTCAAAGGTGCATATGTACAAGAAAGCTTCTTTATCGGTGATAAATATTTGCAAGAGCTGGTATCTATTAAAAGCAAAACAGAACTTATCGGAGACATTGTTGCACTGCTGCAATCTCCCGCAAAAAATGTTATTTCCGCACTACAATCTGCAGGAAATACGCTTCATGGAATATTAAAAGCGCTTTCCGAAAAATAATTTTTAATCACTTCAAAAACAGAATTAGTAATCTATTAAATAACACAACAATGGCAGACTTAAAAGCATTTGCTGAACAATTAGTTAACTTAACAGTGAAAGAAGTTAACGAACTGGCTGAAATTTTAAAAACTGAATATGGCATTGAACCGGCTGCCGCAGCTGTTGCCGTAGCAGGGGCTCCTGCTGCCGGAACAGAGGCACCCGCGGAAGAAGAAAAAAATTCTTTTGATGTCGTCCTTAAAAGTCCTGGTGCAGCTAAATTAGCTGTTATAAAAACAGTTAAAGAAATTACCGGTCTTGGATTAAAAGAATCTAAAGACTTGGTTGATGCTGCTCCCAGTGAATTGAAAAAAGGTGTAACAAAAGAAGAAGCCGAAGCTTTAAAAAAACAACTTGAAGAGGCAGGAGCAGAAGTTGAACTTAAATAACAAAGCTACCTCAAACTGGGTTAACTTGGTTAAGAATCTTCTATAGTAAGGTTCTTAACCTTTTGTGTCAATACATACTGAGTTCAAAAAATACATTTCCATGTCTTTAAATAACACCAACCAACGAATAAATTTCGCAACAATTAAAAATCCCTTTGACTTTCCTGATTTTTTGGAAATTCAATTAAAGTCATTTCAAGATTTTTTACAACTTGATGCGCCTCCAGAAAAAAGAAAAAACGAAGGACTGTACAAAGTTTTCATGGAAAACTTTCCAATTACAGATACTCACAACAATTTTGTTCTGGAATTCCTTGATTACTACGTCGATCCTCCGCGTTATTCTATCGAAGAATGCATAGATAGAGGACTAACCTATAGTGTGCCGTTAAAAGCAAAATTATATCTCTATTGTACAGACCCTGATCATGAAGATTTTGCACCGGTCATTCAGGACGTATACTTAGGCACAATTCCCTACATGACCGAAAAAGGAACATTCGTGATCAACGGAGCCGAACGTGTGGTAGTTTCGCAATTACATCGATCACCTGGTGTTTTTTTCGGTCAAAGTGTACATGCAAACGGAACAAAACTTTATTCAGCTCGTATCATCCCTTTCAAAGGATCATGGATTGAGTTTGCAACCGATATCAACAACGTAATGTATGCTTACATCGATCGGAAAAAGAAATTGCCTGTTACAACTCTGTTGCGTGCCATTGGTTTCGAAAGCGACAAAGATATCCTCGAAATTTTTAACCTTGCCGAAGAAGTAAAGGTTACAAAAACCAACCTGAAAAAGGTGATGGGTCGTAAACTGGCAGCACGAGTACTAAAATCGTGGATAGAAGATTTCGTTGATGAAGATACAGGTGAAGTAACATCTATCGAAAGAAACGAAATCATTATTGAACGCGAAACCATTCTCGGTGAAGAAGAAATAGAAAAAATTCTAGAATCGGGTGTTTCGTCCATTTTGCTGCACAAAGAAACGCCCAGTATGTCGGATTACTCGATTATTTATAATACATTACAAAAAGATCCAAGCAACACGGAAATTGACGCAATCCGTCATATATACCGTTTGATTCGCAGTGCCGAACCTGCTGACGATTCCAGTGCAAGAGAGGTAATTAACAATCTTTTCTTTTCGGAAAAAAGATACGATTTAGGTGATGTAGGGCGTTACAAAATTAACAAAAAACTAAACCTTGATATCGACGAAAACATTCGTGTTCTTACCAAAGAAGATATTATAGAAATAATAAAATATCTGATTGAACTGGTTAACTC
The DNA here is from genome assembly GCA_964444915.1 of uncultured Dysgonomonadaceae bacterium. Taxonomy (GTDB): domain Bacteria; phylum Bacteroidota; class Bacteroidia; order Bacteroidales; family Dysgonomonadaceae; genus Anaerorudis. The sequence goes on along the minus strand of CAYUIY010000082.1, from coordinate 2,147 downwards.
CAAAGCGATAGTGGATGATATAGACCACCTGAGCAATAGGCGTGTACGCACAGTGGGAGAACAGTTATACAACCAATTTGGTATAGGACTAAACCGAATGGCACGAATCATTCGGGAGAGAATGAATGTGCGCGATAATGAGGTATTTACACCGGTTGATCTCATTAACGCTAAAACGATTTCATCCGTTATCAACACTTTCTTTGGTACGAATGCCTTGTCCCAATTTATGGACCAGACTAATCCATTGGCAGAAGTTACACATAAACGTCGTTTATCTGCATTGGGACCAGGCGGTTTGACACGAGAACGTGCTGGCTTTGAGGTTCGTGACGTGCATTACACTCACTACGGACGTCTCTGCCCTATCGAAACGCCGGAGGGACCAAATATTGGACTCATCTCCTCATTATGCATTTACGCAAAAATTAATGAGTTGGGATTTATCGAAACTCCATACAGAAAAGCAAAAAATGGACAAGTAAATATAAAAAACGAGGATATCATCTATCTGGCGGCAGAAGAAGAAGAAGGAAAAGTGATAGCGCAAGGAAATGCACCGCTTGACGATGAAGGGAAATTTATCTTACCTCGAGTAAAAGCCAGAAAAGATGCTGACTATCCTGTTGTTCCACCAGAAGAAGTGGAACTGATGGATGTGTCGCCTATGCAGATAGCATCTATTGCAGCATCGCTAATTCCCTTCCTTGAACATGACGATGCGAACCGAGCATTGATGGGATCGAACATGATGAGGCAAGCCGTTCCACTGGTACGCCCCGAAGCACCAATAGTAGGTACCGGAATTGAAGAACAAGTTATTAAAGATTCGCGTACCCAACTCGTGGCCGAAGGTGACGGAGAAGTTATATATGTAGATGCAACTACCATCAAAATAAAATATGACAGAACAAAAGAGGAAGAATTTACGAGCTTTGAGGATAACATCAAAACATATACAATACCCAAATTTCGTAGAACAAACCAAAACACAACTGTCGACCTGCATCCTCTGTGTAGAAAAGGAGATAAAATAACAAAAGGCCAAATATTAACCGAAGGGTATGGATCGCAAAAAGGAGAGTTGGCCTTAGGGAAAAACCTGAAAGTGGCATTTATGCCATGGAAGGGATACAACTTCGAAGACGCTATCGTGCTAAGTGAACGAGTGGTTAGCGAAGATATTTTTACATCGATACACGTAGAAGAATTTTCACTGGAAGTACGCGAAACCAAACGAGGACTCGAAGAACTAACAGCAGATATTCCTAACGTGAGTGAAGATGCGACCAAAGATTTGGACGAAAGGGGAATTATCCGCGTAGGTGCACGCATTAAACCTGGGGATATCCTCATCGGAAAAATTACTCCTAAAGGAGAATCGGATCCGTCTCCCGAAGAAAAGCTTCTTCGTGCTATCTTCGGAGACAAAGCAGGTGATGTAAAAGATGCATCGCTAAAAGCTCCCCCTTCACTCGGTGGTGTTGTAATCAATACGAACCTATTTTCGAGAGCAATCAGGAAAGGAAAAGGCAAATTATCCAACAAGGCGCTACTTCCAAAAGTGGAAGAGGAATACGAAGCCAAAATGGAAAATTTAAAAAAGATGCTTATCGAAAAATTGCTCGTGCTCACTGAAGGTAAAACTTCTGCCGGAGTGAAAGATTATACCAATACAGACGTGATTCCTAAAGGAGCAAGATTCACACCAGCAATTTTACAAGAAATCGATTATCAATCTGTTCAATTAAACAAATGGACAAACGATGCACATACAAACGAATTGATACGCATTACCGTCATTAATTACCTACGTAAATACAAAGAATTAGATGCAGAACTCAAACGTAAGCGTATTGATTTAATGATCGGCGATGAACTTCCTTCGGGAATTATGCAAATCGCTAAAGTTTATATAGCTAAAAAACGTAAAATTCAAGTAGGAGATAAATTAGCTGGTCGACACGGTAACAAAGGTATCGTCTCCAAAATAGTCCGTCAGGAAGATATGCCTTTTCTGGCTGATGGAACACCGGTAGACATAGTCTTGAACCCATTGGGTGTTCCATCACGTATGAATCTGGGGCAGATTTTTGAAACTGCTCTCGGATGGGCAGGAGAAAAATTGGGTGTCCGTTTTTCAACCC
>CAYUIY010000081.1:0-7813 GCA_964444915.1 uncultured Dysgonomonadaceae bacterium | reverse complement strand
AATCGATATTGATTTTTGTTCCGGCATAAATGATCGCTTCTACTTCGGAGAGCAAGTCTTCAAAATCCATTCCTTTGGATTCTGCCAAATCGTCCAGCGCCACTTTTCTATCGATAGCTTGAACAATGGATACTTTGAGTTTCGATTTATTGGCAACCGTTTTAACGCGCAAGTCTTCGGGTCGCTCAATTTCGTTTTCTTCTACGTGTTTCTTGATGAGGTCGATAAACTCTTTACCGTATCGTTTGGCTTTCCCCGGACCCACACCCGGCATGTTTTGAAGTTCTTCGAGTGTGATGGGATAGGTGGTTGCCATCGCCTCGAGGGTAGCCGGTTGAAAGATAACGTAAGGAGGAACGTTCAGTTTTTTTGCCATCTTTTTTCTCAAATCTTTCATCATGGCATATAAAACCGGATCTACGGCACCCGAGCTTCCTCCGGCCGAAGCCATTATATCGGCGCTATCGGGATCCAATTCTTCTTCAATTTCTTCCTCTTCTTCTTTTGTGATTTTAAATGATACAGGGTTTTTCAGGAAATCTTTTCCTTTCTTTGTTATTTTGAGTATACCGTAGTTTTCGATATCCTTTTTTATATAATTATCGAGAAGCGCCTGACGAATAACACTTTGCCATGTACTTTCTTCTTCATCTGCTCCCGAACCAAATTCTTCGAGCTCGTTATGACCGTAGGTTTCTATCTCTGATGTTTCGTTGCCTATCAGAAAATTAATTATGTATTCGGCCTTTTGTTTTTCTTTCAGTGCTTCAATAGCTTCCAAAACCGTAATCAATAATTCTTTTGCTTCCACTTTAATTTTAGGATTTAAACAATTATCACAATTTTCGCAATTGGGGTTATTATATTCTTCGCCGAAATAATGCAGCAGCATTTTTCTTCGGCATATGGATGTTTCTGCATAAGCTGCCGTTTCCAGCAGGAGTTGCTCCCCGATTTCCTGTTCGGCCACGGGTTTTCCCTGCATGAAACGTTTCAATTTTTGAAGGTCTTTCCTCGAATAGAAAGCGATGCAGTTGCCCTCGCCCCCGTCGCGTCCGGCTCGACCTGTTTCTTGATAATATCCTTCCAAACTTTTTGGGATATCGTAGTGAATAACGTAGCGTATATCGGGTTTGTCTATCCCCATCCCGAAAGCGATGGTTGCCACAATCACTTGTACTTCTTCCATCAAGAATGCATCCTGATGGGTACTGCGTGTGGCGGCGTCCAGTCCGGCATGATAGGGTAGGGCTTTAATTCCGTTAGCCTGCAAAATTTCGGCAAAATCGTCTACTTTTTTGCGACTCAGGCAATACACGATACCCGATTTGTTTTCCTGAGACAGGATGTATTTGATGATTTCGCTGTCTATTTTATCTGTTTTTGGCCGGATTTCGTAATATAGATTGGGCCGATTGAAAGACGACTTAAACACGGCAGCATTCATCATGCCCAGTGTTTTTTGAATGTCGTGTTGAACTTTGGGTGTGGCTGTTGCCGTAAGGGCAATTACAGGACGTTCGCCTATTTCGTTGATAATGGGGCGAATTCGTCGGTATTCGGGTCGGAAATCGTGTCCCCATTCCGAAATACAATGTGCCTCGTCAACAGCGTAGAACGATATTTTTACGCTTTGTAGAAAATCGATATTATCTTGTTTGGTGAGCGATTCGGGTGCAACGTACAACAGTTTTGTTTTGCCGTTTACGACGTCGTTTTTCACCTCTTCGATTTCTGTCTTTGTTAGCGATGAGTTAAGATAATGAGCTACGTTGTCTTCTTCGTGGTAATTACGAAGAAGGTCCACTTGGTTTTTCATCAGGGCAATGAGAGGTGAGATAACAATAGCAGTGCCTTCCGACAACAAAGCCGGTAATTGGTAGCAGAGCGATTTTCCGCCCCCTGTGGGCATCAACACAAAAGTATCTCTTCCGGATAAGATGCTTTTCATGATGGCTTCTTGATTGCCTTTGAACGTATCGAATCCGAAATATTTTTTAAGACCTTTGTAAAGAATATCTTCTTTTTTTACGTGTTTTGTACTCTTTGTACCGAAGCTTTGTAATGTGTCCATTTTTTCTGAAAATAGAAATGCAAAAATATAAAAAGTATTTTTTGTTCAATAATTAATCGATATCATACGACTAAAATAAGTGATAATATTTGAATTCAGAAAAAATATAATGTTAAAAATTGGTTTTTCTTCAAAATTACCCCATCAAAAAAATCCGTGAAATTTTTTCAGGGATTTTTTTTGATATTCTGAGAAAGAAGAGGATGAAGCATCCTCTTCTCAATTGTTTGTATCGAGCTCATTCTTCAATGAAATCAGGCAACTTTTAATTTTCCGAATTCCGATTTTTCAAGGTGCCTTTTTGCATAATCGAGTGTGATATGAAGTTTCTTTTTGTTGCTTTCGGAAGGAAGCACAAACATTGCATCCATCATGATTACTTCCATGATTGATCGCAGACCACGTGCCCCAACTTTGTATTCGATAGTTTTATCTACTACATATTCAAAAACGCTTTTTTCGAAAGTTAGCGTTATTCCGTCCATTTCAAACAGTTTTTCGTATTGTTTAATAATGGAGTTTTTAGGCTCTGTCAGAATACGCAGCAAGGCATTTCTATCTAGTGGGTCAAGATAGGTAAGTATCGGCAAACGTCCGATGAGTTCGGGTATGAGTCCGTAAGCTTTCAGATCCATCGGCGTGATGTATTTCAACAGATTGTTTCTATCAATTTGCATAGCGTTGTTGCTTGCCGTGTAGCCCACAACATGAGCGTTGAGTCGTTGAGCGATCTTTTTTTCGATTCCGTCGAAAGCACCCCCGCAAATGAATAAAATGTTTTTGGTGTTTACGGCAATCATGCGTTGTTCGGGGTGTTTTCTTCCCCCTTGAGGTGGAACGTTGACTACGGAACCTTCCAGCAGTTTCAATAATCCTTGTTGAACGCCTTCGCCGCTCACGTCGCGCGTTATTGAAGGATTATCGTTTTTGCGGGCAATTTTGTCGATCTCATCAATAAAAACAATTCCCCTTTCTGCTGCAGCAACATCGTAATCGGCCACTTGCAGTAGACGGGTAAGGATACTTTCCACATCTTCGCCCACGTATCCTGCTTCGGTAAACACGGTAGCATCCACAATGGTGAAAGGTACCTGCAGCATTTTTGCTATGGTTTGCGCAAGCAATGTTTTACCTGTTCCGGTGGGTCCCACCAAGATGATGTTCGATTTTTCTATTTCTACCTCTTCTTTGATGTTTTTTTGCAAGATGCGTTTATAGTGGTTATATACTGCTACCGACAGGAAACGTTTTGCCGTATCTTGTCCGATAACGTATTCGTCAAGAAATTCTTTTATTTGTTTTGGTTTGGGAAGATTGGCAAGCGCAAAATTGGTTGGCTGCTTCTCTGACCCCCTAAATGTTTCGTTCACTATTTCGTGTGCTTGTTCGGCACACATGTCGCAGATGTATCCCGAAATTCCTGCAATGAGAAGCGTCACTTCGTTTTCGCTTCTACCACAGAAACTGCAATGATTACTGCTATTTGATTTTTTTGCCATTTTCTAATCGATATGTTTTTGTTTTTCTGAATTAGTTTTTATTTGTTTTCCTGATTGTTTTTTGCTTTATTTATCAATACATCGTCGATCATACCGTATTCTTTCGCTTCGGGTGCTGTCATCCAAAAATCGCGGTCCGAATCGCGCTCTATTACTTCATACGGTTGTCCTGAGTGTTGCGAGATGATGGTAAAAAGTTCGCGTTTTACTCGGGCAATCTCACGAGCGGTGATTTCGATATCCGAAGCCGGTCCTTGTGCGCCTCCCAACGGTTGATGTATCATTACGCGCGAATGCGGCAGTGCAAAACGTTTTTTTTGTGTTCCTGCTACGAGCAATACAGCCGCCATAGATGCTGCGATGCCTGTGCAGATGGTGGAAACGTCGCTCGAGATAAATTGCATGGTATCGTAAATACCATAGCCGGCATACACGCTTCCACCGGGTGAGTTAATGTAGAGCGAGATATCTTTCCCGGGGTCCGATGAATCCAGATAAAGCAATTGTGCCTGCACAACATTGGCTGCATATTCGTCGATCTGGGTTCCCAGAAAAATAATCCGGTCCATCATCAAACGCGAGAAAACGTCCATTTGTGCAACGTTAAGTTGTCGTTCTTCTATAATGGTTGGCGATATGTAACCATAGTCGCTGGTTATTTTCATATAGCTATCTAATCGTGAGCCGCTCATTCCTAAATGCTTTACGGCGTATTTTCTGAAATCGTTTTCGTTTTTCATATTTTGTTTTTGTTTCTCGGATAATTTCCGATATTGTTTTTACTTAATTCGTGTAGTCTTTCTATCTACAAATACGATGCCGAATATTTAAAATAGGAAAGGTTTTTTGCCTTCCGCTCAAACGATAAACAAAGTTATAATGAATATTCGGAATATACTGTTAAACTTTGTGAAACGCTATGCTCGGAAGGTAAAAAACCTTTGGGATAGGGTAGAATGCAGTTTTTATTCTTTCTGTGTATCCTTTTCGCCTTCTCCTTTTACTTCCTTTTCTTTTTCACTCACCTCTTTCTCTGTTGTATTCTCTTTTTCCTTTTCCTTTTCTTTTTCGAGCATATCGGACAATTCTTTCGAAGTAATTTCCTTTTCTTCCACGTCAGCAGATTGTTTTACTTCTTCTATGATTTTTCTGTTGAGGGTTTGTTGATAGAGTTCGTTGACCGTTTTCTCATCAGAGAGCATATTTTTTACATAATCTCCCAGAAATTCATCTTGAGCATTCAATATTCCGTATCGGATAAATTGAATTTTAGCTGTTTCGTTGGCCAATGTTCTTATATCTTCCTCTTTAATTTCGATATGTTGCTCCTTGATGATTTTGTCTTTTGCCAACGAAAATTTCAGATCGTCTAGAATTCGTGGGAAATCTTTCTCGATGTTTTCATCAGTGGCTTCTTTGTTCGATTCTCGGATCCATCGTTTAAGAAATTCTTCGGGTAACTCCACATCTTTCATTTTCTCGAGGATCAGGTTACGCAAATCGCGTATAAACAGGTACTCGCTGTATGAAATGAATTGAGTATTTAGCAATTCGTGGATTTTCGATTTAAATTCCTCTTCCGATGCAACCGCACCTTCGCCCAAGATTTTGTCAAAAAATTCTTGGTTCATCTCGGGCTTTTTATAGCGGGTAATTTCTTTTATTTCGAAGCTGAAATCCGAATCAATTTCTTGTATTTTGTCTTTGGTTGTTTGCAGCAAAGAGGCAACTTCTGCTTCGTTGTTGTCGTAGGCTTTTTTGGGATTAAGCACAATTTTGTCGCCCACCTTTGCACCAATCAATTGGTTGCGAGTCTCTTTGTCTTTCACATACAGGGGCATGATAATGGCATTTTCGATTACCATGCCGTTTTCTTTTGGCTGTCCGTTTTCCAGTTCAACGAGGGTGCCTTTCAGCAGGTCGTCTTCCAATGCCGGTTCGTCTACCGCTTCATATGTGCCGTAATTATTCAGGTAGGCATTCATTTGATCTTGCAGCGTTTCCTCGTCGAGCGTTATATGATAATAGGTAAGTTTGTCTTCCTGGGTGAACGACAGTTCAAATTCTGGCGAAAGGGCGATATCGAATGAAAAGGTAAAATTTTCGTCCTTTTCGAAATCGATTTTATTTTCTTCGTTTTCAACTGCTAAGGGTTCTCCTAGTATATGTAAGTCGTTGTCGCGAATGTATTTAAACAGCTCGTCGTTTAGTATTTTCGACAATTCGTCGGCAAGGACGGTTTTCCCATACATTTTTTCGACGATTCCTTTGGGCACTTTTCCATGTCTGAAACCGGGGATATTTACCTGATGACGCAGCCGGTTTAATGCCTCTTCTACTTTTCCTTGATAATCTGCTTTTTCGATTTGTACGGTGATTACACCGCTTACATTATCTGTTTTGTTTAGCGATATGTTCATTACAGCTGTTTTAGTTGTTTTTTATGAAACTTCTTTTATTGTATAGATTGTTTTGAAGATCAATTTGAAGATCAATTCTTTTTGCAATCTTTATTCTGATTTTAGAGCTGCAAAATTACGTTTATTCTTCTAATTAGCAAAATTATCACACTGTAGAGTCAATGTGTACCAATTCAATTTGCATATCCGACTCGAAACCGGCATTCTGCACTAATTATGACAACATAATTTAATGATTACTGTTGAAGTGCTTAAATTATGTTGTTGAAAACAGAGGAAAACCGTGGTAGAACCTTAAAATTAAGGTCAGGAAAGAAGGAAAATATCGGTATAACCTTAATTTTAGGATCGGGAAAGAAGGAAAACCCGGGTACAATCCTAAAACAGATGTTTGGGCGAGAGTAAAAATTTGCTCCGGTCCTATTTTTCCGTCAACCATTTCACACACCCAATGCGGTAATCGTTTGTCCGATCGCAAAAGTTAAAAAACATGTATTGTTAAAATATAGAAAAAAACATACCCACGGAATGGATACAAAGCTTAATTTCACATATCAAATTTCTTAAATAACTTTTTATATCTTTGCATGATATCTATTTTATATGGAAAATAAAACAGGATGAAACCAATCATTACTACTCCGTTATCAGGGAAAGCCCGAATTTTTTATCTGTTTCTCTTCTCTTTTGTCGGATTGTTTGTAGCCGGCGGTATGATGCAGTTTTTTTCCGTCGTTTTTGCTTTGAACGACCCCTTAAATCCCTTGTATATTCGTTTGAATACTTTTTTGCATAGTTTGCTCATATTTTTTCTTCCGGCATACTTTGTTTCCTGGTTAGGTGGAAGCCGTCCTTCCTGTTTTTTGCGTTTGCAAAAGTCCAGCAAGCTTGCTTTTGGTATAGGTATGGCTATTTTTATTTTTATAACGGCTATGCCTATGGTTTCTTTTTTGACACGTTTGAACGAACAGATGCAGCTGCCCGAATCGCTCAAATCCATAGAACAATGGATGCAACAGGCCGAAAATGAGGCAACGGCTGCTACCGAAATATTGTTGTCGGGGAGAAATGCGGGGGTTTTGATTGTGAATTTTTTGCTGATTGGGGTTTTTGCCGCGTTGGCCGAGGAATTTTTCTTTCGTGGCGTCCTGCAGCAATCCTTTGCGGAGATGTTTAAAAACGAACATGCGGCTGTATGGCTTACTGCCTTTCTTTTCAGCGCCATTCACCTTCAATTTTACGGTTTTTTGCCGCGGTTGGTTTTGGGTGTTTTACTAGGATATTTGTTTTTGTACGGTCGTAATCTGTGGTTACCCATTGCGGCTCATTTTTTCAATAATGCGTTTACCTTGTTGGTTATTTACTTTTTTGGAGAAACCGATTTCATGCAGTGGATAGAAAATCAGCCGTTGACCCTTGAGTTTGGTTGTTGGGCAGCCATTAGTTTGATCGTTACTTTACTTTTGTTTCGATTTTACAAAAAACGGATGGAGGATGTTTGATGATACAAATTGAGGATACACTGATTTCGGAAGATATTTTTGAAACTTGTTTTGTGTGCGATCTAGCCAAATGCAAAGGAATGTGCTGCGTTGAGGGCGATGCGGGTGCTCCGTTGACGCACGAAGAATGCGAAGCAATAAAAGAGGTGTTGCCGGAAATTTGGGGCGACCTTTCGGCAAAAGCTCGTGAGCTGATCGAAAACCAGGGGATAGCCTATATTGACGATGACGGCGAATTGGTGACTTCCATTATAAAAGGGCGTGAGTGCGTGTTTACCTATTTCGATGCCGACGGCGTTTGCCGATGTGCCATCGATA